>JAIRXN010000055.1 GCA_031268245.1 Treponema sp.
CGTTCAGGCCCGGAGCATGAGCGTTTCTTCTGGATGGAGGTAAGCGTACAGGGAAAAGTTTTTGGTCCCGGCATGGGGCGGAACAAGAAGAGCGCCGAGCAGGAGGCCGCCAGGATGGCATTTGAAGCGCTGGGCAACGAAAGTCCCGCTTAGCCTTTATTCGCAGCGGGGTCTACTACCCAGGAACCCGCTCGCCGGCTCACGGGGGAGCTTCAGGGCGAGGAGGTTCATAACGCCGGTTGATTTTTAGGGCAATGTCCAGCAGAGTTTCCCGGACGTTACACTCAGGATCGTCCAGAACCGTTTCCAAAAGTTCATTGAGTATGATGCCCATATACTTGCCTGCGGGGATTCCCGCTTCCATAAGATCCTTTCCGTTTATCGCCAGATCTTTCAGGCTGAAGGCCCGGCCCGCGGCCAGAACCGCGTCTACCCGGCTTAGCAGGGGAGAGAGGGCCGTTGCGGGCGCCGCAATTCCGGTCATGCCGAAACTGTCGGCCATCCTGAGTCTGAAAAGGTCTTCCAGGTATGTTTCTCCCGCCCGGACGATGAAACGCCGTACCGCCGCATCTGTCCATGTATCGTCATAGTGGAACATGTGCTCCGCTACAAGGCGGGCCGTTTCTTCGATTATCATGTTGGGGTAGCGGAGACGGGTCAAAATCTTTTCCGTAAGCCGGGCGGATTCTTCTTCGTGGCGGTAAAACGTCCACACTCCGTCCTCTCCCATGTTACGGGTAAGGGGCTTGCCAAGATCGTGGAACAACGCGGCAAGGCGTACCCGGCGGGGGAAGCCGTTTGCGGCTGCGTAATCCAGAGCCAGGAGGCTGTGATCCAGAACATCGAAGCGGTGATAGCCCTTCTGTTCAATGCCCCGGCAGCCCGCCAGTTCAGGGAGGATCAGTTCCAGAAGGCCGGTTTTTTCCATCAGTAAAAACGAGACGGAAGGCTTTCCGCCATGCATGACAGTCTTGTCAAGTTCATCCCTGATCCGCTCCATGGCTACCGCGGAACAGGTTGCAAGAGCCCCGGGAATCGCCGCCAGGCTTGCCTCATCAATGCTGAAGCCAAGCTGCGAGGCAAAACGGATCGCCCTGAGGGGACGGAGGCCGTCTTCGCCGAAACGTTCCGCCGGGTTCCCCACGCAGCGGATAAGCCGGGCCCTGATGTCCCCTTTCCCGCCGAAGGGATCGACGATTTCCCCTTCGGGAAGCTTCAGGGCAATGGCGTTCATGGTAAAATCCCGGCGGGAGAGATCTTCCTCGATGCCGGGGACGAATTCTACCTTTTCAGGATGCCTGCCGTCCCGGTAATCCGATTCCGTGCGAAACGTGGTAACTTCAATCTCTTCTCCCTTAAAAAAAACGGTTACTGTCCCGTGTTTTATGCCTGTCGGAATCACCCTGCAGCGCGGCTTCCTGTTCCGGAACATGGCGATCACTTCCTCAGGCTTTGCGTCCGTTGCAAGATCCCAGTCCCGGGCCTTCTCTCCCAGGAAAAGATCCCGCACGGCCCCTCCCACAAGATACGCCTGTTTCCCTGAGCCGGTAAAGACAGCGGCAAAATCCCGGAGCCGGGGATGTATATCGATCCTTTTCATTGTGATTACTATACTATACTTGTATGAAGACGGTAAGAATTCTGGGCCTGGCCTTTATCGGGGCCGAAGGCCCGGAAGAGAGAACGGTACAGAAGCTTCTCGAAGAGACGGAGCGCCGCTCGGAAAGGCTGATCATTGCGGCGGCTGATTCCGGTCTTGAGACGGCCGAAAGGGCGGGTATCAGGCCCTGCTGGATCGTGGGAGACATGGATTCCCTTTCCGATCCGGGTTGTCTTGATGCGTATCCGCAAGACCGGGTACTCCGTTACGGGGAAGACAAGGATTATACCGATACGGAACTGGCCCTCTCCCTCCTCTGGGAACAGGGCGCCGGGGAAGTCTGGCTGGCAGGCGGCGGAGGGGGCCGTATGGATCATCTCCTTGCCATCCGGGCTCTTTTTGAACGGGAGCGGTGTCCTGCCCGCTGGATTACTGCCGGGGAGGATATGTTTTGCATCAATGAGGGACAGAGTTTGTCCAGAACTCTTCCTCCGGGAAGCCTGGTATCGGTTTTTCCCCTGGGTGAAGGCCCCTGGCGGGCGCTTAGCCGGAATTTGAAGTGGCCTCTGGATCGGCTAAGCTGGAACCGGGGTTTTTTCGGCGTGAGCAACCGGGCGGAAAGGCAAGCCGCCGAAGACGGCATCGCGCAAGCGCCTTCCCTGCGTTCGCGGCCCGAAGGGGCACATGAGCTAAGTATCGGGATTCACGCGGAGCAGGGACGTTTTTTGGCAATATTGCCGCCGGAGAGTGAAGGTGAAGACTAACTATGGCCGCAGAATATGCGAGCTTGTTCCAAAACTTCAGGTTTTGAAACAGCCTCATGTATTATAATTTATCTTAAGTGAGGAAAATAATGAACGATCTTGAAAAAAATGAATCCTATACACCGGCAAAGAAGCTTGAAAAGTACGGGGTGAACGCCGTAGCGGGCATCGCCGCCGGTGTCCTCCTCCTTGCCGCGACGGCCCTGGGCGCAAGGTTCCCCATTGTGGGACTGGTTCTGGGAGCGGTCTCCGCATTTTTTGGCGCCGGCGCTCTTTTTTCCAAAGATCCGGATGACAAAAAGCCCGGCGCCGTCCTTGCCGCCGCAGGCGCCTGTCTTATTCTCTCCCGTGTGGGCCTCCCCCTGATCCGGCCTCTGGCTTCCACCCTCCTCAGCATAGGCTCCCTGGGCCTTTTGGCAATGGGAATCCTCAACGGCATCAGATTCCTCAAAGGTCTCAATAAAAACAGGTCTTGAAACCGGTGTTTTTTTTCTTTGAAACCCACGGATGTCAGATGAACATTGCCGAATCGGCCGCCCTGGCCCTGGCCGCCCGGGAAGAGGGCTGGGAAGCGGCGGCCGACAGCTTCGCGGCGGATTTGGTTCTGATCAATACCTGTTCGGTCCGCAGGACAGCGGAAACCCGTCTCTACGGACGCCTGGCTCATTATGCGGCCGAAAAGAAGCGGCGTCAGGCTGAAGGCCGCTCCTTTGCCCTCGTAGTGGCAGGCTGTATGGCGGAACGGCTCGGGGAAGAGCTGAAACGGGAAGTCCCCGCGGTTGATTATGTGATGGGGACTCAGGCCCGTTCCCGTTTTCCCCTCATCCTGAAAGCGGTGGAGGAAACTCTTCAAAACGGTACTCCCGGTGTATTTCCCTCCCTCGATAAGCCCGATGAAAAACCGGTTTTTTCCTTTTCGGCATCCCATCTGGCGGAAGGCCCCTCTCCGGTCCGCAGCTTTGTTCCCATTATGCACGGCTGTAATAACTTCTGTTCCTACTGTATTGTGCCCTATGTCCGGGGCAGGGAAATTTCCCGTAATCCGGCCCTGATTCTTGAAGAAATACGGCTTCTCTCGGAAAAGGGGATACGGGAGATCACTCTTCTGGGACAAAATGTGAATTCGTATCTTTCCGAAGGAGGGGAAAGGCTGGAATTTTCCGATCTGCTTGAACTTACGGCAGGGGCAATTGAAGGGACTCCCATTAAACGACTGCGGTTTTTGTCCAGCCACCCCAAAGACTTTTCGGAAAAGACAATTAAGGTGATGGCGGAACACCCATGTTTCTGCCGGCATCTCCATTTACCTGTCCAGCATGGTTCCGACAGGATTCTGGCGGCCATGAACCGGCAGTATACCCGGGAAGCCTACCTCGATCTGGTGAAGCGCCTGCGGGCCGCCATGCCGGACTTGAGCCTTTCCACCGATATACTGGTCGGTTTTCCCGGAGAAACCGGGGAGGATCTTGAAGAGACCCTTGCCCTCATGGAGGAGGTAAAATTCGTCTATGCATACACATACCACTACAATCCACGGGAGGGAACTAGGGCCTATGATTTTTCGGGCCGGGTCGAAGAAAAAATCAAGCGGGAGAGACTTTCCCGTGTCATGGCTCTGCAGAAAATCCATACGGCCTCCCTGCTGAAAAAACGCATCGGCAGACGGGAGAGGGTGCTAATCGAAGAGATTTCCCGTAAAAATGCCGATGAAGTATTAGGACGTACCGAACGGGATGAAATGGTAGTTTTTCCGGGAAATGCGTCCATGATAGGTTCTTTTGCCGAATTAAACCTTGCCGCTCTGCGGGGGAACACATTTTTTGGAAAGGATCTTTGCCTTGAGGTATCCTGATGATACTTGAGGCTGTTCCAAAACTTCAGTTTTTGGAACAAGCTCACTTCTTTATTAGAGGAGAATTTATGCCCTGGCGTTTGATTGGTTTTATCCTTATTTTTGCGGTTTTTCTGGTCTTCATTGCCTTTAATCTCCAGAACAACTGCGACATCAATCTGATCTTCCGGGTATTTCCGGAGGTGCCTGTCTACCTTACCGCTTTTTCTTCATTCATTTTGGGAATGTTCTGCGCGATCCCTTTCATTCTGGGCATCAGAAAAAAGAAGAGCGGAAAGGAATTCGCAGCCAACGGGAAACCCAAAAAGAAATTTCCCTGGTCGAAGACCGCGGAGAAAGAGGAAGAACCCCTTTCCCGGACCGAAGGGCCCAACGGAACCGGCTGAAGGCCATGATTAGGCTCTCTTTTCCCGCATTTCTGTTTTTACTTCTTCTTTTTTCCGGTTTTCCCCTCCGGGCCCAGGAAGGCGGTGTACCGCTGGGAGCAGAAATTCAAAGAATCGAGAAAAATCTGAAATCCGGCGCTTTTTCCCCGGCGGAAAAACATCAGGCCCTGGTTAAGCTTGCCCGCTTGCAGGAACTTTCCGGAAACCTGGAATCGGCGGCAAAGACCTGGGGCGAAGCTGCCGTCGCGGAACAGGGCGGACAGGATGAAAAATCCCTGCTCCGTAAAGCCCGCTGCCTGGCTGCCATGGGCGACTGGGAGGGGGCCTCCGCTCTCGTATCGCAGGGCGGCGGGGATCCTGAGGCCCGGTATCTGGAAGCCCAGATTGAAGCCTTCCGTTCTTCCGATACCTCCGCTCTTCTTGCCCTGCTGGATTATCCCGGTTTTGCCGAAATAAGACCTCTTATTTATTTTTCACTCTGGAAAATTACAGGAAATGGAAGCTGGTCCTCCCGGCTCTACTCCGAATACCCGGAAAGTCCCGAAGGGCGTATAGCCGCGGGCGAAAGGGCGGATCAGGGAAGCGGAGGCGCCGGCGCAAAAGCGGACAAAAACCCGGCAGTGTATATCAAGCCGAGCCCGCTTTGGCTTCTCATACCGGGCCGTGATTCATTCAGCCTTGAACCGGTTCCTTCAGCCTCTACGGCGCAAAACGCCCGGACCGTGTCCCCGGCGGCCGGGAGGGAAACCCTGCTCCAGACCGGGCTCTTCGGCAGGGAGGCAAACGCCCGTTCCCAGGCGGCCCGGCTTGCCGAAAAGGGTTTTGCCGCAGAATTGAGCCGGAGAACCGTGAACGGAAACGAATACTGGGCTGTACTGGTAAAAGCCGGGCAGGACACAAACCGCATGATACTCAGCCTCAGGGACGCAGGCTTTGAATCCTTCCCGGTGGAATAAAACCGGTGCTAATCGGGGTTTTGGAACAAGCTCAATCATCAGCTTTAATGTAGATGTTTTTAAGCGGATGTTGTTCAATAACTGAAGTTATTGAACAACTCTACTATTTAATAATTCCCTTTGAGCCCAGACGCACGGGAGAGAGGCTTAAGGAACCCTCTGCGGAACTGTCCTCCACCGCATAGATCTCCCTGCCGGAACCTTCCGTCCTGTCCTGGAAACGGAGTTCCAGCAGCCTCTGGCTGTTTATCCTGAAAAAGACATAATGACCCCGCCTGACTGCGGCAGAGAGGGAATCGCCTGAATGGAGTTCAAAGGCGCCGTCTCCCGAAAAATACAGTGTACCCAGGGGGCTCTCATACACGGCGTTTGCAAAAGGTTCCACCGCACTGCTGTTTTTTACGGCGCCCTTTTCCACCGTTCCGGCGCGGCGGTAGGAGCCGTCCCATGAATCGTTCACATTGATCCTGAGCCGTACATCCTCAAAGACCTTTACCCGTATGCTGTCCAGGGATTCAAGTTCAATATCAATGGAACGCCGCATCGTGGAAACCGAAAGATTCTGACTGGAAATATAGAGGCCGTAGCGGGTGGCGTTTGAATTCTGCCAGGTAAAAACCTGCTGGGTTTCGTCTCCAAAGAAGATCACTTCCCTGCTTGCAGGATTAAAAAAGATATATTGATCCTTTTCTACCGTTCCTTCAGGGCTCACATAGTACCACAGATCGTTGATAAACTGTTCAAAAACTCCGGGAGTCCCGGAGAGCAGTTCCCGGAGCCTGTGCTGTTCTATTTGAGTTCCCGGTACCCGTGTGCTCCCCGACTGCTCATAGAGGCCGTTGACCGGGTTATAAGCGTAACGTATTTCGATCTGATCCAGCAGATTTTCCGAACCATAGTCGTGCCCGTAGGCGCTTATGCTAAAACTCTGGCCCGGCGCCACACCCGCCTGATAGGCTTTAGTCCGTTCCGTTTCCCTGACGGAAATGGAGCCGTCAATCCGGATCTCCGCAATTTTATTGAAGTAGCTGTCCCGGGAAATATCCCTGGAAGTATCCTGGGAAATATCCCTAGTATTTCTCCGGAAGATGGTCAAGGTATGCTCCCCGGCGCCGTTCATTCCGTTTACCAGGATACAGAGACTCCGGTCTCCGACAAGATCCGTCGTATGGAGAGAAAGGGTGCCCGGTCTTGTGGCCGCAGTAGGGGCGCTCCAGCCCCGGCGGTAGGCCCGTTCCTGGGCATCATCTTCTATATACATGATGTAGAGCGGGCTTTCAATTTCCAGAAGATTCCGGTAGGCGATGATCTGCTCATCCATGGAGTCCCCGTCAAAGTCCTGAGAGAGAATCTGTACGGCCAGTTCGCCATCTCCCAGGGCAACCCACGGCTTGACACTGTCCTCATAGGCCATCCGTTCCATATCCTGCCCGCCCGGACCCAGTTCCCGCACCGTCTCTCCGGGTAAAACTATCCGCGTCCGGCTGCTTTCGCCGCTCTTTACCGGCCGGGAAATACGATCAAGGGGCCGGACAATGAGAAAAACAATACTCACACCCGCAAGGATAAAGACAAGAGTGGTAATAATTCTGGAAAAACGGAGATCCATGCTAAGCTTTAACGGCTATAGGCTGCCGCAGCCTGCTGTACCCGGTCTCCGATATCCAGGGCGGCGATCATCGCCCTCCAGCCGGAAAAGATCTCCGTCTTCGAATAACGGAGCATCCGGGCCGCCGTTTCCGTCAGGGAGGGCTGGGATGAACCGCAGATCAGCACCGTATAGCTGATTTGGGCCTTTCCGGAACGGCTTTGCCGGGACGCCGCCCTGAGAGCGCCCTCAAAATCCGCTGTTTCACCCTGGATGTTCCGCGATTGGAGAACCTTTTTGATCTCTTCCTTCGTATTTTCATCCTTGACCGTGCCCTGATAGATGATCCGGGCCTGAGTTCCGGCATCCCAGATGGAAATCGAATCTCCGGCCTTAAGAATTCCGTCGATTAGATAATCGGAAAGCCAGCGTACCGGCTCTTCTCCAACCGGAGCGATATACCGGGAACTGTCGATGATGACATTAACTTCCACGGAGATATCCCGCTGATCCGCCGCAAACGCGGAAAAAACCGCGAAAACACAGAGAAGGATACCGGAAAACATAAGAATTTTGATAGAATACGGTTTCATACTTTGATTTTATCATAAATCGTCTTTTTTTTACAGATATTTTCAAATAAAATGGTTTTTTATTTTCCAAAGTGTTATCATAATAGATATGAAGCTTTTCTACAAATTTGAAAAGACGCCGCACTTTTCCCCGGCAATCCCCCGTTTGAAAGAAAATGTCTTATGAATAAAGCGATAGGGGCTTTACTTTTCTATATGAATGGGTTTACTATGGATTATAGTAACGTAAAGTTTTTACAGATAAATCTATTTTTTAAGGAGACTTAATATGGGAGCAATGGACCTGCCCAAGAGCCCGAATGTATTCCATCCGGAGAAGCCGAGTGCCGTAGGTTCTCGGAATTCGTTAGCCCAGGAATACCGGGATCAGCAGAGTGAAGTAAATCAACTGTTGGAAGAAGAGGTAAACAAGGTTATCCACCATCTTACCTCGAGACTGCCTAAAGACGTTCTGGAACGCCTCGATGTTATGGGCGGTATGAAAGAGAAGTTGTATAACTACTTCAACCAGAATTACCAGAACATGTTCAACCGTTACATGGTAACGACTGAAGATGAAATGGTGAAGAAAATCCGGAATTTTATCGACAAGGAAGAAACCAAGGTTTTGGTACGCTACACCCCTAAAGAGGTAGCGGATCTTCTGGATCAGGTTGGCGGCGCCGACAAGTTCAACACCGGTGAAATTGAAAAATCCATCGTAAACATGTATGGACACCTGCAAGGGCATATCCAGCGCGGTGTCAACGAACTGGAAACCCATACGAACAGCATCCTGCGGCAGAAGACCGATACGGGCGCCTTTGTTCGCGGTGAAAATGCGTATTCCATAGTGAAGTGCGCCTTCAAGGATAACCTCTTCAAACCCAAGACCGTTTCCGATGTCAAACTTTCCGTCAACATCCTGGATTCCGAGCTTATCAGCCCCATTTTCCACTACCAGGTAACGGTGGAATACCTCATTAAGGATCTTATCGCCAAGCACATCATTGATACGATCGATAAAGACATCGAAAAGTACAAGGATGAGCGGATCGATCAGGGTCTGGAAGAGATGAGCGACAGCGAGATCATCTTCAAGAAGATCGGAAATATTGAAGCCTACACCGATGACAAGGGAGATGATCCTAAATCCAAGCGCTACACCATCATTGCCAAGACTCTGATGGAGAGGATCAGCGACCTGCGCGCGGAAATTGACCCCGCTACCTTTGATCAGCAGAACATTCGGGAAAACATCAAGAAGATCGTCGATATCGAGAATATTCGGAACCGCGGCTTCAACACCGCCATCAATTCGATTACCTCGATCCTCGACACCTCCAAGATGGGGTATCAGTACATCGAAAACCTCAAGAATTCCCGCGAAGTTCTCATCCGGGAATATGAGGATACCGACAAGGCTAACCTCCCCGACGAGCGCTATCAGATCCGGCTGCGTTACTTCGATCAGACTCAGCTCATCGAAGAGCGCAAGGCCTACGATGTGCAGATGAAGAGCTTTGAAACCGAAGTTCAGCATCTCTGGGACGTGCTCGAAGTCATCTATCAGGACGCCAAGAGCCCCTTCAAGGTTACCGACTTCCAGGATCTCGCAAAGAAAGAGAAGCCCCGGATTCGCAAGCTTATCAAAGAGAAGAGCGGCGAGCCTGCCTATGAAGACATCGCCAAAGTGTGGGATGAAGTTACCTTCGTGCGGGCGGCTGAAACCGAGGTTGAACGTTCCAACCGGACCTACATTTACGAGAAGGACAAGATCCGCCAGAAGGTCATCATCATGCGGACTCGGATGAAAAGCATGTACGACTACCAGTACCCCATCGAGCGGCGGGTCATGGAAGATCGGCTCTCCTTCCTGGAGATGAAGTACTATGACTTCGAATACCTGATCAACCCCTACCATATCCAGCCGGGTCTCCTCCTGGACGTGGATATCACTTCCATCAAACGGAAGAAGGCAACCCTCGACGCAATGGCCAATGTATTGAACGAATTCCTTCATGGCGTGTCCAAGGGTTTTGCCGATGCGGCTTTCGCATCCTTCAGCCGCCGGCGTTCCACTGTACGCGAAGACATCAACCAGTCCTTCGGCGCAGCGGAAGAGAAACCCGCAGGCGAAGGTCAGCCTTCCAGCAGTTCTTACCTGGATCTCATCAATTCCTCCAGTGACGCTTCCGCCGAAGCTCCCAAGGCAATTGCCGCTCCTAAACGGGGCAGGGCCAAGGCCGGTGTCGTAGACGCCAAACCCCGCGGACGGGGCAGGAGGGCGAGGGCTTCCTCGGGTGATGTCGAAATCAAGGAAGTATAAAGACTTCCAATCGGTTAATTAACGCCGAAACGCCCCCGTTGTCGGGGGCGTTTTTTCTGGGAGAAGGAATATATGGCAAAAGACGCAATGAATTTGGAAGTGCTTTCCACCCGGATGGGTTTTAACTCCGCAGTCAGGCATATCAAGAAAACCATCAGCATTAATGAAAAAGCGGGAAAGAATATTAATCTGGGTGATATTCTCTACGAATCGGGAGATGAAGGTCTCTCCGGGGATCGGGCCGGGGTGCTCCTTAGAATGCTCCTGGTGGATAAATTAGGCTACAAAACTGTTTCTTCCAATCTTTCCTCAGTGGTTACCGATTTTGTTCCCTTGACGGAAGAATTTTCCAAATGGAATGCGGTGGATCTTATCGCGGCCTATCATCATCCCGATTTAGGGCTGCTGGTGGCAAATCCCAAAAATGTTGAAGAATTGGCCGCTTTCGGCGCTTTACGGAAGCGTGAGCTTCTCGTGATCTATGCGGGAAAAGGCGACCAAGCTGCGGATGAACTCTGCCTCAAGGCGGCCATTGCAGCCTCCGCTCTCTTTGAGGGAAACAAGCCCAAGATTTCCCAGGAATTTTACAAGGGAAGCTTTATGGTTCAAAAGCTTAAAAAAGCGGAGTCTCCTGCTCCCGCGGCGCCGGCAAAACGGGGCCGCAAGCCCAAGGCCGCCCCCGGAAGGAAAAAGGCCGACGCCGTTCCTCCGCCCAAACCCAAGGAAAGCGCCAGGGTTGCGGCGCCCGTGGTTACCTCCACAGTTCCGGCGGTTCAGACTACAGGTCCGGTACGGATGACTCCCATGTATTCCGTGGTGGTTCAGAATGAACTTTTTCATAACGGAAATGTGGAAGCCTGGAAGCGAATTGTAGCCAGTTACAATGCAAAGTATCCCGCTCTTCAGGTGTATATTTACTATGAAGGGGAAAGGATTATGGACATCAATGCCCTGTTCAAGTGGGGCAAGGTGAAGCACGGCAGTTCTATTCAGTTTGCCGTAGCGGGAAACGACATAAAGGATGTGGCAAAGCTGCAGCGGTATCTGGCTCAGGGGGCAAGTCATCAATTTGAAGCTTTTCTTCGCGGCCCCGTGAATAACGTACTGAAATTGTTCTAAAGGAAACATGTATGGATAAGAGGATTCATTTTTTTAGCCAAAAGGATGTCATTCCCAGCACTATAGAGCCTGAACTTCTGGGCATCCGGGGGCGGCAGATGAATGAGTTTGCGGAATTGGGTTTCCCCATTCTGCCGGGCATCATTCTGGATACCGCCCTGGCTTCCGGGATAGACGGTAAGGTCATTAAAAAGGATGTTATGTCTCTGCTGGATAAATGCGCAAGTCTTGTGGGGAAGAAATACGGCGACGCGAAGAACCCCATGCTCTTGAAATTTGTCATCAGTTCCAACCTTGCCGTAACCACGTATCCGGCCCTCCACAATTTCGGCCTGGTCAAACCGACCATCGAAGGTTTTGCCGACTGGGTGGGCAAGGATTTTGCCGCCCATGAAGTTCTCTTTCTCGTTCGGGGTATGCTCAAGATTGAGGAGCGGATCAAGGAACTGGAAGGCAAGGATGGTGAACAGAAGGAGATTATTGCCTGCGGGAAAACCCTCAACCGGATGCTGGGCATATCGGGGCCTTCCAATGAACTGGGCGAAAGAGAAAAGCCCATCAAGATTACTAAAAGCGCCGATGAATACATGGACGAATACGCCCATTACTTCCCCCAGGGTTTCTTTGATTCTGCGGAAAATCAAATCGTGCTCACCATGACGGAGATTTCCCGGATGCTGGCAATGGATGATCAGAACGATAATGATACCGCTCTGGTGATTCAGCCCATGGTTTACGGAAACTACGGCAAGGATTCCTGCTCAGGCGATTTTTTCTCCCGCAATGTGGTGACCGGTCAGAAGAAACTCCAGGGTGAATTCTTCCGGGGTAAATTCAACGAAGCGGGCGGCGCATCGGGCCAGTCTATCGAAAAAATCGGGGATAAGCACCTGAAGGATCTTCAGAAGATCGCCTGGACTCTGGAAGACAGGTTCAAGGAGATACGGCAGGTACGTTTTACCGTGGAAAACGGCAAGCTTTGGCTTATAGAACAACGTTTGATCGATCAGAAGTCCACCCAGGCGGACATCAAACTCCTCCTTGACCTTGCGGACAGAAAGATTGTTGACAATGCCTATGTGGTGAAAGCCATTGAACCCCCGCGGCTCAATGAAATTCTCCATCCTGTTATCGATCCTGCATCGGTAAAGACCCTCAAGAGTTATTCAGGCGGTATTGCCGGCGCTCCCGGCGCTGCCATCGGCCGGGTCTATTTTACCACCGACTCACTGCTGGAAGCGAGGAAGCTTGCCCTGCAGAAGGGTGAAGACGCCCGTTTTATTCTGGTGGCCATTTCTTCCTTTGCCGAGGATGTCAAGGCCATCGAAGTTTCTACCGGTGTACTCACCGCGGAAGGGGGTTATTCCGCCCACGCCTCGGTTGTTGCCCGGCAGTACGGCAAGGTGTCCCTGGTTACTCCGGGGATGAAGATTAAGAGCAAGGTTGCCAGCATCGGCAATATTACTTTTAAGGAAGGAGACTATATAACCCTTAATGTGCCCTATTACGGAGAACCCTCCGTATTTCTGGGAACTGCCAAACTTATTGAGCCTGATCCCAAGGAATCCGGGCTTCTGGACTTTATCGCCCTGTCCAAGGGCTTCCTCAAGGATTTCCATGTCCGATGCAATGCGGATACCCCCAGAGACGCCGCCCTTGCCCTGAGCTTCGGCGCAGAAGGCGTGGGGCTTTGCCGTACCGAGCACATGTTCTTCAAGGCGGAACGGATCATGGTCTTCCGTGACATGATCCTTTCGGATAACCCGGATGAACGAAAAAAAGCCCTGGCAAAGCTGCAGGTTATGCAGACCGAGGACTTCTACGGCATTCTCAAGGTAATGGAAGGCAAAGAGGTGACGATCCGGCTTCTCGATGCGCCTCTCCACGAGTTTATGCCCCAGAATAGCGAGAGCCTTGCCGAATACATCGGCCATGTGGAAAAGACTAAAAAGCGGAAGCTTTCCAAGTCCGAGGTTGTAGGCAGAATTGAGGCCCTTCATGAATTTAACCCCATGCTGGGTCACCGGGGCTGCCGTATTGCGGTGTCCTACCCCGAAATCTATGCCATGCAGGTACGGGCGATCTTTGATGCGGCTTACAGGCTTCGGGACGAAAAAGTGGATGTACATCCGGAGATTATGGTGCCCATCGTCATGAATGCATCGGAACTCAAGCTTATTGCCTACGGGAAGAAGATCGAGGGTTCCAGTTACACCGGTATCGTGGATATCGAAGAAGCCCTCCGGAAAGAGAAGGGGGCCGCCCCGGTAGAATTCCAGATCGGTACCATGATAGAGCTGCCTGCGGCTGCCCTCGGAGCCGGGGACATCGCCAAGTACGGCCGCTTCTTCAGCTTTGGCACCAACGATCTGACTCAAACCACACTGGGTATCAGCCGGGATGACTTTACTGCGTTTATGCCGGACTACACGCTCTTTGACCTTATCCTGGGGAATCCCTTTAGTAACCTGGATCCCCGCGTCAAGGAACTTATCGCTCTGGCGGTACAGCGCGGAAAGCTGACCAGGCCCGATCTGGTATGCGGCCTCTGCGGCGAGCACGGCGCCAACCCGGGCAATGTGCGTTTCTGCATGGATGCAGGGCTCAACTATGTGTCTTGTTCACCCTACTCGGTGCCCATAGCGCTGCTTGCAGTCGCTCAGGCGGAACTGGAGAACGCTGAGGCAGGAAAGTGAAAGAAAAGCCGCCTTCGGGCGGCTTTTTTGCGTTCATGCGGAAAGCCCAACCGGGCCGGTTCCAATACAAAATCTGATATTTTGGAAAGGCTTCAACTCTCGCCGAAATCGGCCTTGAATGCCATTGTCTTTTCGAGGGTGGCGGTAATCTGTTTTGCGGCCTTTTTGGCATCCGACTGGGGAACTCCCGCATCGTTGTTTAAAGATTTTTCAAAGAACATGGCCAGGGTGGCATAAATATCCGGCGCATCATAGAATAAAAAGGCAATGTTAAAGCCGGTGGGTTTTGCCACGGTAAAGGCCGACAGGGATTCGTTGGGTTTCTTGCCGATCATGACTTTGATCTGGTTTTTTGTGATGATGGTATCAATTTCACTGAAGCGGAGGGGAATCTGCTGGCCCCTGTCCCGCAGGTACGGTTCGGTTCCCTTATGGGGATAGGAAGCCGGTTCGATGAGCAGATACAATTTTTTACCGGAAGACTGGAAAGTAAGTCCCTCACCATCAGGGTAGATTGCCTTGACTCCCGAGTAGCTTATTATTTCGTATATGGAATAGCCGGTTTGCCCATCAATAAAGGATGAGACGATATATGCCCTATCTTTGGGTAATTTATCCTGACTATACGCTTCAAAAAGATCCATTGCCTTGATTGCCATAACAATCCCCTTTCATTTTTATTCCCCTTCTTCTTTCGAATGAGGTTCTATAAGTTTCTATCAATGTATATTTTATTCGAATATGAAAAAAAAATCCAGTCTTATTTTTGAAACCCCAAGGCTATTAGTTCAAGCCTCATCTACGGTTTACCCTTTGGGGAGGAGGAGGCTTTTTCGGCCTGTTTCTCGTACTTTGCCGCAGCGGCCTTGTCTCCGATATTCCGGGAGAGGGCCGCCATGCAGCGCCAGGGCCTTTCATCCCCGGGAGCGCGGGCAATGGCTTCCCTGAAACAGTCAAATGCCTTCTCCGTCTTTTTTTGCCGGGAAAGGATGAGGCCCAGGGCCATGGGTAATTCCGCCGCAGCGGGGAGCAGCGGGAGGGCGCTTTCCAGGACGGCTGCCGCATAGACCGGCGTTCCCGCCCGTTCGAGGCAGCCTGAATATTCGAGGATCAGGTTTAGCGACCGGGGATTTTCCTTGAGGAGGGCCTTGAGGAACACGGCGGCTTCCTGATAGCGGCCTGTCTTGCGGTAACAGTAGGCGAGAACCCGGCGGAGGCTGGGATTCCGGCTTTCCCACGCGAGAAGGGTTTCGAGGTCTGCGGCCGCATCCTGATATTCAAAGGTATGAACCAGATAGAGGGCCCGTTCGCGACGGATCGTATAATTATCCGGCCAGCGTTTAAGATATTCACCGTAAGCCTCCCGGAGTTCCCGGTGCGTTTGATCCAGGCTTTGTCTTTGCAATACATATTCTCCTTTCGCGAGGAGGCCGGGGGGACGCCGATCGCTTCCTTCGGAAATTGTGTGTCCGTCGCCGCCTTCGATGATTTGCGCTTCGAGGGCTGCAATCTGACCGAGCCAGGCGCGTTCGTGACCCGGCTGAACGAGAAACACCTTCCGGAACCAGTCAAGGGCTTCTTCAATCAGACCTATACGGAGATAGCGTTCCGCCAGGGCATACATGATGTCCGGATCGGGCCCCCAGCGGCGGATTGCCCCCTGCAGGCGTCCAATGACGGGAATGTCATCTTCCTCTGTCCGGCCTTCCAGAAGGATAGAAAAACGGGCGATAAATTCCCTGTCGCCTCCAAGTCTCTGAGCCGTTTTTATGGCGTTCCGCAGGGCTTTCCAGTTTTCGCTTTCCCAGGCCACAAGGAGTTTTTCGTAGGCAATCTGAACGGCGGAATCATCGATCTCTCCTGCCCTGTCCAGATGGTTAAGAGAGGCGGAGTAGTTCCGGAGTTTGCGCAGGGCTTCGGCATACATGGTATGGACCGCCGCATCCTGGGGAGACGGCCTTATTCCCGAAGATGCGTTTCTTTTTGATTCCCGCCTGAGCCATGCTTTGCAGGCTTCCGCCGCCTGCCTCCATTCTCCCGCTCCGAGAAGGGAACGGATCATGAAGAGATCGACAATCTCACTATTCCAGGGGAGTTCTTCATCCGGCGGGAGAAGCGCAGAATTTTTTGTCTCTGCCTTGCGGATAAGGTCAATCTCTTTTCTGGCTTCCGCTGCCTGGCCGAGGGCCATGAGGATCGATGCCCGGTACCAGCGTATGCTCTTGTCCGAAGGGGACGCTTTCAGGGCTTCGGTGTAGTGATCCAGGGCCTCTTGCCGGAATCCAAGTTCCCGGCAGGCTCTGCCCAGTTCCAGACGGAGAAGAGGGCTGGACACCGCCTGGGCGCCGCCGTTTTCCAAAACAAAACGGAGCATCTGTCTTCCCAGGTCATAGTCTTCGTTCCTGCAGAGTTTAATGCCCCGGATAAAGAGGGCATTGATATATGCGCGGTAGATCTTCAGGTTTTCGGGGGCGGCCTCTACCGCTTCCTGGAGTGTCTCAACCGCCTGCCCGGAGTGACGGGATTTCAGGTAGGCAATACCCAGAAAGGCCTGTAATTCTCCCCTATGGGCGCGGGAGAGGGAGGGAAGAGCCAGTTCAACGGCCTTGCGGAAGAAGGGAACGGCCCGCTGGGGCAGAGTCAGGGAGAGACAGGCCCTTCCTGCAAAGAAGTAACCTTCGTAGGATTCGCTCTTTAGGCGTATGTAGTCGTTGAAACAGGCCAGAGCCCGGGCATGATCTCCTGTTGCGTGGAAAGATCTGCCCAGGTAGAGATACGCTTCCGCAGGGGCATCGGGATTTGAAAGTATCTCCCCCAGAATGAGGATCGCTTTCCTGTAATCCCGGTTTTTACCCGCGCGGACAGCATCTTCAAGAGCGGAATCTTTTTTACGCCGTTTCCCCCGTGAGGCTGCAAGAGCGGAGACCTTGCCTGCCTTTTGTTTCGGCCCGGTTGACCTTTCGGGTTTTCTTTTCAAAAAGATTATTTTGCACGGGAAAGAGTTACCGCGGCGGTAGTGACTATATCATCTACCGAGGCGCCCCGGGAAAGGTCGCTTATGGGTTTTGCAAAACCCTGAAGGAAGGGGCCGAATGCTTCCGCCTTGCCGAGGCGCTGTACCAGCTTGTAGCCGATATTGCCCGCACCCAGATCCGGAAAGATCAGGGTATTTACCCTGCCTTTTACCGGGCTTCCCGGAGCTTTTTTGTCGGTAACCGAAGGCGCCAGGGCCGCGTCCGCCTGAAGTTCTCCGTCAAAAACGAAATTCGGCTTTCGGCCTTTAAGGATCTCTACCGCAGTCTGCACCTTTGTCACATCATCATGTTTGGCGGAACCCTTGGTGGAGAATGACATGAGGGCGACTACCGGTTCAACACCGAGGAATTCCCGGCAGCTCTGGGCGGCGCTTTCCGCAATATCGGCCAGTTGTTCAGCCGTGGGATCGGGTATAACGGCGCAGTCGGAGAAGATGAGGTTTCCTTCCTTGCCCCAGGCGGGATCGGCGGTCTGCATGACAAAGCAGGAGGAAGCCGTCTTGAGACCCGGGACGGTACCGATGATAGCAAGTCCTGCCCGGAGCACGTCTCCGGTGGTATTTTCCGCACCGGCCACCGAAACATCGGCTGCTCCCATGCGAACCATCATGGAACCCCAGCGAAGGGGATCCGTTATATCAATTTTGGCTTGTTCTTCGGTCATTCCCTTGTGTTTGCGCAATTCAAAGTACTCATGGGCATAGGCATCCAGTTCCTTATCAATATGGGGATTGATGACAGCTATACCCTCAAGGTGGACTCCCTGCTGTTCGGCAATAGCCTCTATTTCCGATTCTTTGCCGAGAAGTACAACGGAAGCCGCAAGGTTTTCGTCCGCCAGAATTCTGGCCGCTTTAACCGTCCGCGCTTCGGTTCCTTCGGGCAGCACCAGCCGTTTCTGCATCGATCTGGCCTTGGCCCGCATATCTTTCACAAAGTCCATGATCCGCCTCCTTTACCTAAAGGTAACATTTCGAACATGCAAAGTTTTGTCCATAAAGTACCGACTCTATGGATAAACACTAATTAAGCATAAACCTATCCGGTTTATAGAGCAAGGTCTTGACCTTGAGCCATGCTCATGGCAGAATTTAGTATATAATTGGTATGGGGGAGTTCTAATGACCGATGTCCATAATGATGCTCTTGAAGATGAAGATTTTGATACCGTTCTATCGGCGGACATTGAATTTAACGGAACCCTCAATTTTGAAAAATCCTTTCTGATCCGGGGAAAGATGTCCGGAAATATCATCGCCAAAGGGCTTCTCGTGATCGATGAAGACGCGGTAGTAGATGCGAATATACAGGCCGGCCGGGTGGTGATCCGGGGGAAGGTAAAGGGAAATGTGACGGCTGCCGAAAAGGTGGAACTTACCATCTCGGGGAAGCTTATAGGGGATGTGACGGCTCCGGAAATCTTCATGGAGACCGGTTGTACTTTCAATGGGCTCTGTACCATGACAAGTAAAATCGGCGGTTAGCATGAAGCTTTTCGGCCGTATTGCCCTGTGCGTCATGCTGGTTTCCCTGAGAGGCTATGTTCCTGCCCAGACCCGGCCTGACGCACTGGCGGAATACCGGAATGGAAACTACGAGAAGGCGGTACTAATTTGCAGAGATGAATTGAATCTGAATCCCCGTAATCTGGAATCCCATGTGGTGATCTGCTGGGCTCTTCTGCGGCTGAACCGCTATCCGGAAGCCCAAAGCTATGCCAGGGCGGCGCAGAATTTGAGCCGTTATGATGCGCGGATCATCGAGGTTCTCGGCGAAATTGATTATTTTGAAGGCCGGAACAATGAGGCGCTGCGGTATTTTCAGGAGTATATCAATCTGGCGCCCGAAGGGCAGCGCATAGAAACGGTCTACTACTATATCGGGGAGATCTATATCCGTCTGGGGCGTTTCCGTCATGCGGACATTGCTCTTTCCACGGCGGTTCATTGGCGGCCCGATAATGCGGAATGGTGGACACGGCTTGCCTATGCCAGGGAAAATGCCGGAGATCTTTCCGAAGCGGTAAAGGCCTATGAAAAGGCCCTGGGACTGAATTTCCAGCTTAACGATGCCCGGCGGGGGCTGGATCGGGTGCGGCAGGCCCTGGCCTCCCGGTAGTAAGAAATTTTTAAGGTTAGCGTTTTGACTCTTCCCCTTTCTTTTTCGATTTATACACTTGGCTGTAAACTCAATCAGCTTGAAAGCGAGGCTCTTGCCGGAGCCTTTGCAGCCGCGGGCTTCAGGGTGCTTTCCCGGCCCGAAGGAGCGCATGGGCAAGACGCCGATATTACCGCAGTAAATACCTGTACGGTAACCGGCAAGGCTGAACAGAAGGCCAGAAGAGTTATCCGTAAGCTGTTACGGGATTGTCCTTCCTCCTGTGTGCTGGTAACAGGCTGCTATGCGGAGCTTGACCGGAAAGAGCTTGAAAGGCTTGCCCTGGAAAGCGGGGCCTTGAGCAAAACGGGGGAACGGAGGCTTTTTATCATTCCGGGAAGCCGGAAAAAGATTCTGCAGACTCTGCCTGCCTTTCTTGCCTCTGCCCGGCCTGAGAATCGGCAGGAACTGCCCTCTTTGATTCAGTCCTGGATGGATACACATGAAGGAAATAGGGAAATGCGGGACGGAGATGATCCTGACTGGCCCAATCCTCAAGGTTCCTTCTTCCGTTCCAGGGCTTTTATAAAGATCCAGGACGGCTGCGACAAGCACTGCAGCTTTTGCCGGGTAAGGCTTGCCAGGGGGAGAAGTGTAAGCCTGGAAGCGGAGGAAGCGCTGGCCCGGCTCCGGGATCTGGAGGCCAGGGGTTTTGGGGAAGCGGTACTGACAGGGGTAAACATAGGCCTCTACCGGGCCGCCGCGGGAAAAACGGAACTGAACATGGCCGGGCTTTTAAAGCTTCTGCTTGAGGGAACTGCCGGTATAGCCCTGCGGCTTTCTTCCCTGGAACCGGATGAGATGACAGAGGATCTCTTTGAGATTCTCAGATCTGCACGGATACGATCCCACTTTCATATTTCGGTACAGTCGGGAAGCGCCGCGGTTTTAAGAAGGATGGGGAGAAATTACGGTCCCGAAACCGTTGAGGCGGCCGCGGCCCGGCTGCGGGAACTGAAGGATGATCCCTTCCTGGCCTGCGACATCATTACCGGCTTTCCGGGGGAAGGGGAAAGGGACTTTGAAGAAACCTTTGATCTCTGCCGCCGGATCGGTTTCGCCTGGATACACGCATTCCCCTATTCCCCGCGGCCGGGAACAGCGGCGGCTTCCATGAAGCCTTTGGTGAGCGAAAGGGAAGCGGGGAAGCGGGTGGCGTCTTTAATGGAGCTTGCCAGGCAGGGGAGGGCCGCTTATGTGCAGCGCTGGCTGGGCCGCAGTGTAGAAGCGGTTTGTGAGAGCGGAGAAGACTCATGTCTTTTCCACGCGGTATCGGAAAATTATCTCAGGCTTCTCTGTAGAAGCGCTCCGGGAGAAGAGAGGCCCCTGCCGGGAAGGGCCTTTACATGCAGAATAAACACGCCGGAGAATTCGGGCGAAGCCGATGCTGTAGGGGAAATAAGCAGAACGTGTCCATAGTTTTAGAAAAACGGGAAGCCAAGCGGAGGCCGAAGGAACGCAAATAGTCGCAGGGTATCATGAGCGCTGTACGGGATGTATTGAAAGAAGGGAAAGACCGGCGTCCAGGACTTTTCTGAGGAACAGGTTGTTCTCCGCCAGGGTCTCCCGCCAGTTTTCCGCGCCGGTATACCAAAATTCTCCGACAAA
>JAIRXN010000081.1 GCA_031268245.1 Treponema sp.
GAAACAATGATTTGATCCTTGAAAATTTTAATCGATTATGCAGGAAAAATGTTTCAATTCAGGTTCGTACGCCGATCCTTGAGGGAATAAATGACGGAGAAACGGAAACAGACGGCAGAACAGATATTGTAATAAAAGCAAAGAACGTACAAAAAACAGAGCTCTTACCGTATCATGATTATGGAATTGGAAAGTATGCCGCCTTGGGAATAACCGATACGAACCATGTGTTTAAATCTCCTTCGCCAGAAAAAATGCTGACCATTGCGTCCCGTATGCGAAAACGGGGTGTTACCAACATCGTTGTATAAGCTGCCATCACGCCTAACACAGGGATACCCAGTGAAGCGATTCAATTATTCGCATTACTCTTTATTGAGACATTTCCCAGCCGCTGCTGGAAAATAAGGGAACCCGGACGCTCAAGGCGAACGGTTTGCCAGGCGGATGATCTCAAAACGATCCTTTACCCCCAGCTTCGAATAGATGGTGCTGACCTGGTTCCTCACGGTTTGTACCGCCAGGTTCAACTTGTCCGCGATCTCGTCGTTGTCGTATCCTGAGGCGATGAGGGAGAAAATATCCCGCTCCCGGTTGGTCAGCTCGGTCATCCATTTAAGGGGCCCCCGGTCCGTTGGGACTTCAGCCCGGGAGACGCCGGGCCTGAGGTTTTGTCCGGGAGTGTAACCATCATTCCGGGAGGCGTTGTTTTGGCCGCCCGCTGCGGAGGACAGGAGGGGCCGTCTTGCCCCGGCGCCGGGAACTGGGGGGGTGGACTGTTCCCGTACCAGGTTCTTCGCCACCTCGGGGGATATCTGGACGATCCCGCTGTTCAGCGCCCTGATGGCGGCGATTAGTTCTTTTGGGGTAATGTCTTTCAAAAGGTAGCCGGAAGCTCCCGCTAAAAGGGCGGATCGTACCAGGTCGTCTTCATGATAGGTGGTCAACATGATGATCTTTATCTCCGGATACCGGGGTTTAATCTCCCGGACCGCCTCAACGCCATCCAGTTCGGGCATCCGGATGTCCATCAAAATAATGTCGGGCTGCTCCTTAACCGCCATGGCGACAGCTTCCCTGCCGTTCCGGGCAATGCCGGTAACCGTCATATCATCCGCATAGTTGTTGAGGAAGGTACGCAGGCTTTCGGCAAAGAGGAGTTGATCGTCCGCGAGGAGGATCTTCAATTCAGGTTCCGGCATCCCACACTCCCCGGCCTTCCGCCGCCGCCGGTTCATCCTTCATATCCATGCCGACCAGGGGGATGCTTATCTTCAGGCGGAAGCCGCCGTCTTCGGGAGAGGATATGTCCAGGGTTCCCCCTATCGCCGCAAGCCGCTCTTCCATGCCCGCGAGTCCTATGCCTTTTACAATATGCCGGGCGCCGATTCCGTTATCGCTTACCGTCATGGTCAGGCAGCCGGGGAATTCCCAAAAATGAATGAGGATCCGGTTTGCCTGTCCGTGCCTGACGGAGTTGGTAAATGATTCCTGCACTATCCGGGTAAGTACCGTGTTGACCGTCCAGCCGTAATCGTGTTTCATGTTGCCGCTTTCAATTTCAACCGTTATACCCGTCACTTCCTCAAAGATACTTTTCATCTCGTAGATCGCCTCAATGCTGCCCAAAGCGGGATCCTGCAATTCCCGGATCATATGCAGGATCGATCTGGTCTGCTGCAGCCCTTCCCGTGCCTGGCCCTGGATCAAAAAAAGAGTATCCCGCATTTTTTCCGTCTCCATATTGGGAAAGCTCATGGCCGCATCGGTAACAGCGATGATGTTGGTAAACACATAACCGCAACTGTCGTGGAGTTCGCTGGTAAACCGGATCCGATCCTTCTTTACCGCCTCTTCCCCAAAATTCCTGACATACTCCTGCAGCCGGTGGTTAAAGAGCAGCATCTTGGCGCCTACGGAATTCAGATGGGCCACCGTAGCTTCGCTGTTCACATACTTATCCGTGAGGAAACGGATGGGCGCCATTGCGAAGGCAAAACAGATCATGCAAAGGGCCATAATAGTCACCTGGGAAAAATCGGGAACAAAAAAGGGCAGTCCGCTTATGGAGTATCCCAGAAACCAGGGGTGGTACAGGACGGCGAGGAACAAGGCTATGGCGATCCCGGAGACATAATAGTTTTTTGGCGGCGTAAAGGCGGCGGCGCTTACCGAAACATAGGCGCTGTACAGCCACAGGTTGATGGTAAGCAGATCCTCCAGCACATACCCGGCAATGATCACTGCGGCGAAACCCACGGCAAGGCAGAACCCCCGGAAATAAAAGCCCGGGAAAAAAAGGCAGCCGTACAGGGCAAGGGCGGCCACTCCAAAAGGAATGTAAAAATTGATATAAAACAATTGCCGGTTTAGTGCAGGATCGGAATCAAAGAGGGGAAGAATATCCGTACCGGCGTATATATACTTTAGGGTAAAAACAACAGCCGCGCCGCTTAAAAACAACGCCGTGGTTATGGCCGGTCCTATTTTATAAAAATAATCCTTGATCTCCATTGGGAAGCATTATACCCCCCATTCCGGCGTCTGTCAAAAAGATAATTCCATTTCACGATATAAGGAGGAACATGAAGAATCCGGGCCTGCGAACCAACAGGGAACAGCCTCTATTCTCTATCCATTATTCACTCTTTCGGCTATACTTTTGTCCAGTAAACTACTTTTGGAGAACAGCATGTCCGATCACATTACAGAATACCAGGGTTCCGCTACCATGGATAAGATCACCTCTCTGGCAAAACGAAGGGGTTTTGTCTTTCAATCTTCTGAAATTTACGGCGGCCAGAATGGCGCCTGGGATTACGGCCCTCTGGGAGTGGAACTCAAGAACCGCATAGCACGGAACTGGTGGAAGGAGATGACCCAGCTCCACGACGACATCGTGGGTCTTGATGCGGCTATTCTCATGCACCCCCGTACCTGGGAAGCTTCCGGTCATGTTGAAAATTTCACGGATCCCCTGGTGGACTGCAGGAAGTGTAAAACCCGTTTCCGGGCAGACCAGATACCGCCTGAAAATCTGGCGGCCAAAAAATGTCCCGACTGCGGAGGAGATCTCACCGATACCCGCAAATTCAACCTCATGTTCAAGACCCACATCGGTGCGGTGGAAGATGAAGCGGGTATCATCTACCTCAGACCCGAAACGGCCCAGGGAATCTACGTCAACTACAAAAACATCATTCAGTCCAACAGGATGAAGATCCCTTTCGGCATAGCCCAGATTGGCAAAGCCTTCCGCAATGAAATTGTCACCAAAAACTTTATTTTCCGCACCTGTGAATTTGAGCAGATGGAGATGCAGTTCTTCGTAAAGCCCGGGACCGATGTGGAATGGTTCAACGAGTGGAAGAAACGCCGCTGGGCTTACTACGAAAAACTCGGCGTCAGGATGGACAGCCTCCGCTGGCACCAGCACGGGCCGGACGAACTGGCCCACTACGCCAAAGACGCATACGACATCGAATACCTCTTCCCCATGGGCTGGAAGGAACTTGAAGGTGTCCACAACCGTTCAAATTACGATCTTACCCGGCATACCCAGTATTCAGGCAAGGATCTCCAGTACATCGATCAGGAAAACAACAATGAACGCTACATTCCTTTCATAATCGAAACTTCCGCGGGTCTTACCCGCACCCTCCTCATGCTCCTCTGTGATGCCTACGACGAGGAAAAGGTGATTTCGGAGAAAAATTCGGGCGGCGCCGAAGGAAATACAGGCGGGGAAACTTCGCACGGAACCGGCGGTTCCGCGGATGATTGGCGTACGGTGCTGCACTTCCACCCCGCGGTGGCTCCTGTTACCGTGGCCGTGCTTCCCCTCATGAAGAAAGACGGCCTTGCCGAACTGGCTCAGGACATCCGTTCCGGCCTCAAAGAGGATTTTGCCACGGACTACGACCAAGCCGGCGCCATCGGCCGCCGTTACCGCCGCCAGGACGAAGCGGGCACCCCTTTCTGCGTCACCGTAGACTACGAATCAAAAGAAAACGGCACGGTAACTCTCCGCTTCCGGGATTCCATGGAGCAGATACGGGTGCACAAAGATGAACTGGCAGCGCGATTGTATCAGGAAATAAAGGCTTACAAACGGATAAAGTAGAGAACCTGTCCGCCTCATGCCCTTTGTCCCGTCTTTGTACGGAGGTCTTACTTGGCATATTTTTTAACCTTTAATGACGTATCTTTTTTTTACCCTTCCTCAATTAAACCGGTGCTGGAAAACGTTAGCGTTCAGTTTCCCGAAGGCTGGACAGGCATCACAGGCGATAACGGCGCCGGTAAAACTACACTCCTCCTCATGGCTGCAGGAATTGAAAACCCTTCGGCGGGAAACATTCAGGGAAAGGGAGGGATATACTGCCCCCAGCGTACCGATGATCCTCCCGGGGACTGGGAAGAATTTTTCTATTCGGGTGACAGGGATGCGGAACGTCTCATGAACCGGCTTAACATCAATGCCGCCTTTATGGACAGGTGGGACACCCTGAGCCATGGAGAGCGAAAACGGATGCAAGTCGGCATAGCCCTCTGGAAAAACCCTCCGCTTTTGGCGCTTGATGAGCCTACCAATCACCTTGACCGGGAAGGACGGGATCTCATTGCTGCAAATCTTGAAGGATACGGAGGCATTGGACTCCTGGTGAGTCACGACCGGACTCTGCTTGACCGGCTCTGTAAAAGCTGCCTCTTTCTCCGCGGGGGCAACGCTATCATGCGTCCGGGCGGGATAAGTCAGGGACTTGCCGAGGAAGATCGGGAACTTCTTGCAGGCCGCCGCATGAAACAGAACCTCGCCGCCGAACGCAGCCGCCTGGCAGCCGAGGCCGATAAGCGCCGCCGTACTGCCGAGAGCGCCAAAAACCGTCTCTCCAAAAAACATATCGATCCAAAAGATAAGGATACAAAGGGCAAAATCAATCTGGCAATAATCAGCAGCAAAGACGCTTCGGGGACAAGGCTTTACA
The DNA here is from genome assembly GCA_031268245.1 of Treponema sp. Taxonomy (GTDB): domain Bacteria; phylum Spirochaetota; class Spirochaetia; order Treponematales; family Breznakiellaceae; genus JAIRNJ01. The sequence goes on from JAIRXN010000081.1 coordinate 4,989, forward strand.
GGAAGATGCAAAACAGGGTGGAGCGCCTTGACCAGTCGCTGGAAAAAGCCAAGGACTTTGGGGAACAGAAAAAGGGCCTTACGCTTAGGGGAACAACGGCAAAGATGGATTCGCTGTGGCGCAGCCCTCCCGGTAAAATTGTCCTTGGAGAAGACCGGGCTCTGCAATTTCCGGAACTGGTCATCCTTCCCGAAAACCGCATTGCGCTCACCGGACCGAACGGCGCGGGGAAATCAACTCTGATCCGTCATATATGCGCAGGGCTTCCACCGCAGCTAAAGACACTCTACATCCCCCAGGAGATCTCCGCCGAAGAAAGCGCGGAACTACTCCGGGAAGTTTTGGATGAGAATGAAAAAAACAGGGGAGAAATTATCGCACGCTTTTCCCGTCTCGGCTCATCCCCGGCAAGCCTCCTGCAATCCAGCCTTCCCAGTCCCGGTGAGATACGCAAACTTATGATTGCCCGCGGAGTCTCTGCAAACCCTTCGCTCATCATCATGGATGAACCGACAAATCACCTGGATCTCACTTCGATGCAACTGCTGGAGGAAATGCTCAGCAAAGTTGAGGCAGCGCTTCTCCTCGTCAGTCATGATGAAGCGTTTCTTTCAAAACTTGCAAACCGGGAATGGTCTATAAGCGGCGAAGGGAAACTGGAAATAAAATAAAAAAAAGCATGGCAACTACCTACTTTCCCACCCGCAAGGGCAGTATCATCGGCGTTAGAGGGCTTGACTTCCGTGTTCGGAATGGGAACGGGTATATCACCTCCACCATGGTCACCATGCAATTACATACACTGTCAGGGAATACGGGCCGCTTCT
>JAIRXN010000141.1 GCA_031268245.1 Treponema sp.
AAACTGCCGATTATTATGATAATGATGATGAAAGGAAAACCCCGCGGTATTCTTCTCTTTTGCCTCCTCTCTCTCTGCGGCTTATCCGGCGCCTATTCCCAGGAGGAACCGGTTTTTGCCCCCTTTATTTCCCGGTTACAGGCCGAGATCCGGAATAATCTGGTGAGGCTTTCATGGCTGGATTCCGCCGATGCGACAGGGCCGGTCTATATCTTCCGCTCCCTCACGCCCTTTACGGGAACCGGCCCAAATCCTTCCGGGATGCCCATAGAGGTACCCTACGGAACCCAATACTATGTCGATGAAATCGAGCCTTCCGGCGGGAACAGGAACATCTACTATTTTATTGCGGCAAGCAGCGGAGAAGCTGATGGTTCCGGTTCCCGCCGCCGTTATGATGTCTTTATCCCCTATAACAACACCATTCAGGTTGATATGAGCGCTGTCGAAGGGCTGGATCTCTGGTTTGCTCAGACACTGCAGCCTGTGGAATCGGGGATCTTCGGTCTTGAAGCCACGGCCCAGACCGGCGCTGTACTGATAAATTACCACCAGGTTTCTCCCTCCAAAAACACGATCCTCTACCGCAGCGTAAGACCCATCCGGGAAACCCGGGATCTTCTCAGTGCGGTGATAGTCCAGTCGGGGATAGACCCGCCTTTTACCGATTATCCTGTTCCGGGAATTCTCTATTACTACGCGGCTATCTTTGAAGATGATCTGACCCGCGGTTCGGTGGGGATATACCCCGGCAGAAACGCTACGCTTAATGGCGTGGAAGTCCCGCCGGACGAAGGCCGTTCCGGGCTTCCCCGTGTAGAACTGCGCTCCATGCCCCTGCCTCTCCTCTCGCTGTACAATGCCCTTCCGGGCGCCGACAGTTTTACTGCGATCCCCGATCCGGTTCCCATGAGTCCCGCCGCGGCAAAGGCGGTAGAGGCATTGGGCAGGCCGGAAGCAAAGAAACGGGAATTCAAATGGCCCCGCGCCTTTAACCAGGATATGGAAAGTCCCGCGGGGGGAGAAGAGTCGGTTCTCCGTTCAATCGTGCAGGAAAACTTTTTGAAACGCGACTGGCCCGAATGCCGCCGAAGGCTTCTCTCCTACCTTTCCATTCCCCGTTCCGGTTCCTCCGAAGGACGTGCCCGTTTCTACCTGGGGCAGACATGGTACTACTCCGGAAATTACCGGCAGGCTCTGCTGGAATTCCTTGCGGTAGAAGACGCATACCCGCAGGAAGCCAGGGAATGGATCCAGGAAACACTCTACAGACTTATACAGTCCTAAAGAAGCAGATCTACCGCAGAGTCCGCAAAAGGGCTTCCAGTTCCGGATTTTCTACCCTGGCCGGAGTGTTTTCGGCGGCAGCATTCTCCCCGGGCTGCGGGATGATCTCGTCCCCCGCCTCTATCCGGTCAAAGAAACCCTTGCGGACAAGGGCGCCCTGGGATACCTCCTCCCCCAGAGAAGTAACAGTAAAAGTACCGGTAACATCCTGGGGGCTGTACACAAGACCGCTGCCTTCGTTATTTGTTCTGACAGTACCTTTGCGCACTATATCAAAGACAGCTCCTTCTTTTACGCCGTCGGCCTTGCCCTTGTCGATAAGTCCCTGGGCCTGCCGCCTGGAGAGAAGTTCCGCCCGGAAAGGCAGAACAGAATCAATGCGGGAAACGATACCCCGGCCGGCATTGCGCAGCCTGCCGGTTCCTGTACGGAACACGGAAAAACTTGCCGCGGCGGAACCCGTCCTCCCCACATGGAGATCTCCCTGTATAGAAATGTCCCTGTCGCTCTCCCGGACGGAAACAATCAAAAAATAATCCGCTCCCGCTTCCCTCGCAAGCCTGTAGGCCGCGGAAAAAGACGGCTGCCTGAATTCCAGGTTTATACATTCAAGGTTTCTGTGATGAGAGAGAAGTTCCCGGATATAGGCGGAAGCTACGGCGCCTGCATCGGCGTGCCGGAAACTCGACTGCCCGGAAACCGAAAAGATCGCCAGCTTCCAGTGTCGTTTTACCGCCATTACAGGGTCCACATTCCATCTCTGGTGCAGCGCTCCTGCAAGGACGGAAGCATAGGCTTCCACCGCATCGTCAATACTTCTGTCGGAGAGTCCAAGGTTCTGCAGAAAACGCAGTTCCTCAAGGTAACGGGCCGGGTAACCCCCCAGTCTGAGCAGTTCCGCATAGTCCCGTCTCTCTTTGGCATAAGGATTAAGCCGCAGTCCCCGGCGGTATTCAAAGAGGGCTTCTTCGGCAAGGTTGCGGGATCTGTAATCCCCGGCTCGCTCAAAATGCCAGGAAGCCCAGCGGCTCCGTCCCGCATCCTCCAGCGTAGTATTATTGATGATGAGATCTTCAAGACTTGAACGGATAAATTCATCTTCCTGATCGATGTCCGCCCCGGTAGAAAGTATGTTGATAGCGTCGGAAAAACGCCCCATGCGGCTGTAGGCAAGTCCCTTGAGGTACCATGCGCCGCTATCATTCCTGTCTGCGGCAATGCTCTCATCGGCAAGCCGGGCGGCCTCTTCCCACTGACCGGCACGGTAACGGAGGGAAGCAAGCAGGGAACGGGCCGGAGCAAAGCCGGGACGGTAAAAAAGGCAGTCCTCCGCATTGGCAATGCCGCCGGCCACATTGCCGTCCTGGGCATCAAGATAGGCGGCATAGTAATAGACACGGTAATCCCCCTCATGGCGCCTGCGGGCCTCTTCAATATAGAGACGGGCATTCTCCCTGTCTCCCAGGGAACCTGCAACAAGCGCAAGCGAAACCAGAATCCGGCGGTCATCGGGGTAGCGGCGGTTTGCATCCCTGAGTCGCAGCAGGGCTTCGCTTACCCGGCCATGGCCTATATCCAGCTCTGCCGAAGCGAAGAGGGCCTCCCTGTTGTAGGGCTCTTTGGCAAGAATCTCCTGGATAAGCGTCTGGGCGGCGTCAAGCCGGCCCAGGGCAATCAAAATTGACGCTTCCATGTTGGCAACAGCCATGCTGCCCCGTGCAAGGGAACGGGCCTTGCCCGCCCAGGAGAGAGCCTGATCAAATTCACCCAGCCGGTAGTAACACTCCGAAAGCGCAAAAGTCCCTTCGGCATGGGCAGGATTCAAACGGAGGCATTCCAGAAAGGCTTCCGCCGCAGAGTACCAGTTTTCCTCCACCATGAAACTGCGTCCCTTCCCGTACCAGTCTCCCGCAGTATTTTGGGCATACAGGCCCCCGGCGGCGCTTAAAAGGATCAACAACCCCGCCGCAAGCAGCGGGGTATGTTGTTCTCTAAAGGTATTGGACTCAGGTTTCATGCCCTTATTACGCCCCAAGGGGCGGGGTATGAAACCCTCGCCACGAATCAGAAAAGCCGGGAGCAGCTTCAAAGCTTTCAAAATTAACTCCTCACTGTGCTGCGGGCGTCTTGTGCAGGACTATTTTTACACTGTTAATCTTGTGCCCGTCCATGTCCTGAATGATAAAATCCGTATTTTCCCAGACCGCTTTTTCGTGGAGCACGGGAATCTTGCCGAAAAGATCGAAGACAAAACCTCCCAGCGTATCAAAATCTTCCGCGGGAAACTCGATGCCTGTCTCCTCCGCAAGATCCTCCAGATTCACCCTGGCGGCGCAGAGCCAGATTCCCTCTCCAATCTCAACGATATCTTCCATTTCGTGATCAAATTCATCCTGTATGTCCCCTACGATCTCTTCAATGATGTCTTCCATACACACGATACCGGAAACACCGCCGTACTCATCCACAACGACTGCAACATGGACTCTGCGGCGGCGCATTTCCCGGAGCAGATCATCAATATGTTTGGCGCCGGGAACAAAGAAAGGCTTGCGGAGCATTTTTTTAATGTCAAACTCTTCCTGCCGTACAAGGGAACACAGCACATCCTTGACATGCAGAATACCTGTTACATTATCAATGGTATCCTCATAGACGGGAAAACGGGAATGTTCACTCTCCGCCATAAGGGAGAGAAGCTCTTCCTTGCCCGCATCGGAGGAAAGAAAAACCGTGTCCGTCCGGGGTACCATCACCTCCTTAACGGTGGTTCCGGAAAGTTCCACTATGCCCCGAATCATCTCTTTCTGATCCGATTCCAGGGACTGCATGGTTTTCCGGTCAGGAATCAAGGCCGGAGCCTTCGAAGATCCCTCTTCCCCCCTTTTGGATTTTCCTCTCCCAAAAAATCCAATACTCATGAAACCTCCTCACAGACAGTAATTATGTGTTCCTCTTTCAACTTCAAAAGCAGATCCTCCTGCAGGCGGAGCATGGCTTCACCTGAATCGTTACTTTGATGATCCATGCCGTCAAGATGCAGTATACCATGGATCACAAGCCGCCGCAGTTCCTCGTCCCCGCTTACGCCGAAAAACCTGGAATTTTCTTCCAGGGCTTCAAGCGAGATGACAATGTCGCCGGGCAGATAGAATTCCTGTCCGTCTTCGTCCAGGGTTTCACCCAGAGGAAAAGACAGAATATCTGTAGCCTCGTCCCGTTTCCGGTATCGGGCATTGAGGGATTTGATAAAACTGTTGCTGCAGAAAAGAAAAGAAAGAATCCAGCGATCTTTGCCCAGGGCAGAGAGAACCTTGAAGGAAAAAGTTTCCAATGCTTCCGTCCAGGAAGGCAGGGGCACCTCTTCCGCTTTTACCGAAGCGCGGTTCATTTGTTTTCTCCCCCGGCGGCAGAAAAACTGCTGCCGCCGGTTTTGCCGTTGGCGGAAAGGTTCTGTTCTCTGGACGGCGGCTTGGGATACTCGATACGGGAATGGTAGTGCCCTGCCAAGACACGGACAAAGGCATTCTTGATTGTTTCGAGATCCTTAAAGGTAAGTTCCGCCCGGGAAAGCTGACCGTGCTCCATCTTGTTGTTAAACAGTTCCCGGATATATTTTTCCATGGAAGACACGGTAGGTTTTTTAAGGGTTCTTACCGCAGCTTCGGTTACATCCGCCAGCATTACTACTGCAGATTCCCGGGAACGGGGAGGAGTACCGGGATAGGAAAAATCTTCCGTACTTACCGGAGACTTCCTGCGGGAATCGGGCTTCTCCTGTTTTAGGGCCTTATCGTAGAACCAGGAAATAAGGGAGTTACCGTGATGCTCCACGATAATATCCTGTACCTGACGGGGCAGCCCCAACTGGCGGGCCTTTTCAAGCCCAATCCTTACATGACTGCGGATGATCGTAGCGGAAAGCCGGGGGGCAAGATCGTCATGGGGATTGTAGTCCCTCTGGTTTTCCACGAAGTATTCGCTCTGCTCCATCTTCCCCAGGTCATGGTAGTAGGCCCCCACCCGCGCCAGAAGCGCATTGGCCCCGATATCGTGGCAGGCCGCCTCTGCCAGATTAGCCACCATGATCGAGTGGCTGTAGGTTCCCGGAGCGGCGGCAAAAAGCTTCTTTAATGCCGGGGAATTGAGATCGGAAAGTTCCCGGAGACGGAAAGTAGTAGCGGCATTCATCGCCTGTTCCAGAACAGGGAGGAAACCCATTACCAGCATCCCGGAGGCAAGGCCGTTAAAGGCGGCCCAGAAAAACATGGGTGGGGAACCGGCAAACCCTGTCCCCCGGGTAAGCAGGATCGCGAGAGCGGCAACACAGTTCGCAGCCGCTATGAAGAGCCCGGCCTTGATAATATCCATGCGATTTTCCGCTTTTTCCAGAGAATAGGAGGCGGAGACTGCGGAAACCAGGGCAAAGATTAAAGCGGACGCATCATAAGAACCGGAAACCCATGCGCCCAGCGGCAGGGCCATGCCCAGCACCAGCGCAAGCCGGGGGCTTATGAGAATCGCAGGCAGCATGATCAGCAGGGCCGTGGGTATCAGTATAGAAACAGGGAATGATTCGGTATTCAGAGAAAGACCGGCGGTAAAGGCCGCCCCGGAAAGATAGATAACGGAAAGAGCGATGATCAGGAACACTTCGGAATTTTCAAGAGTCCTCCCGGTAATCCGCCGGGAACCGAGAAATACCAAAAGCCTAAAGACAAGGAAAAGGAGGAGCAGATGACCTGTGACGAGCCGGGGATTTTGCCCCGGAAGACTCTGGTTCAGAGCCCTGAGAGCCCGCATATTCTCTTCGGTAATGATAAAACCCTTGCGAATCACCTGTTCACCCTGTTCAAAATGATGCACGACCGGTTCGACGCGGACTCTGATTCCCGCCACCTGCCGCCGGGTATCTTCTTCGGAAAAGAACACATTTTCCCTGATAAAGGGTTGAAGCAATTCCCCGGCGATCAAGACAAAGGCAGGAGAAAACGCCTCCCCGGAAATGTACTGATTCAGGACCTCAAGGGCATTTTCCATGGTTATTATGTCGCTGTAGGGGATATGTTCCGATTCCGTCCGCTGGCCGCTGACAAGAAGCACCTCCGCCATATCGGGGTTGTAGAGCCCCAGGCTGTCCCTCGGCACAAGACATACCCCCCGTTGATAGAGGTTTCTCAAAGCGATGCCGCCGTACTCACCGAACTTCTCCCGGTCTTTATCGGAATAGAGGAATTCCAGTACGCCGCCGGGAAATTTCCCCGGATATTTGGCCTGAATCGCAAGGGCAAAGGCGGCGAGGGAAACCTCCTCCTGAAAAAGCTTCAGGGAAAGGGCAAAAAAAGCCTCCCACTCGGCCAGGGAATCCTCGGCAACCTCAGGATTGAACCTGAAAACTGCCGGAACAAGCCGTTCCTGGGCCTCTATACGGAGCCGGGTAGCCGCTTCATCCACAAAAGAGAAGGGCTTTTCCACAACCACATCCCTGTCCGCCACCTTACCCACTTCAAATTCCCGCAGATCGCTTAAACCGGAACGGAAACCGTGGCTGGAAATGACTATTATTGAGGTTAAAATCAAGCCCGCAACGGCTGCCAGCGCCGGGCCGCGGCTAAAATTGGCAAAACCCAGCACATTGAGCAGTATCAGGCCGGCTTTTTTAAAATCCGGCTTCTTAATTTGCTTTTTCATGGATTGCATAGGCTTGAATTATCTTCTTGATCAGGGGATTCCGGACTATATCGGCAGTATGAAGCCAGGCAAAGTAGAGCCCTTCGACACCGGAAAGGATGGAAACGGCATGAAGTAAACCCGATTCGTTCCTCCGGTGAAGATCTATCTGGGTAACATCCCCGGTAACTATCGCCCGGGCCCCCTCCCCGATACGGGTAAGGAACATCTTCATCTGTTCTTTGGTGGTATTCTGGGCTTCATCCAGAACGACGATACAATCATTGAGACTCCGGCCCCGCATATAGGCAAGCGGGGCAATCTCTATGACCCTGGTTTCCTCCATTCTGCGGATTGTATCGTAGGGGATCAGGGACTCCATGGCGTCATAGAGGGGACGGAGATAAGGATCGATCTTCTGGGCCAGATCCCCGGGAAGAAAACCGAGACTTTCACCCGCCTCCACCACCGGACGGGTAAGCACCAGTTTGCGCATCTTCCGGGAAAGGACAAGCCTTAAAGCCTCCGCAATGGCAAGGTAGGTTTTACCGGTACCCGCAGGGCCGACACAGAAACAGATATCGTTATTACGCATTCCATGAATATAATCGGCTTGATTGCGGCTCCGGGGGAACACCCTGCCGAAACCATGAGGGATCTGAATAACCGACTCTTCCCGGGCCGGAGAGAGGGCTTCGAGGTTCACCGACAGGGCTTTGACATATTCGGGAGAAGGACACTCCCCTTCCCGCACCCGCCTGATAAGGCTGTCCATAAGCTCCCTGAAACGGCGTCTCCCCGATTCATCCGCCCCTTCAAGGCGAATTTCGTTTCCCCTGGCGGCTATCCGGCCTCCCAGAGAATCCTCAATGACCCTCAGGTTTCCGTCGTTGGCGCCGCATACCCCGGACAAGAGATCTCTCGAGTCCAAGACGATGGTTATACTGTCCTCCATTAAGTTCCTTTATAGAAAAGTCTATAGCCCCCTAGTCCTTTAATCAACTACCCTCCCGCATGTTTTTCAGTCTATTCCCCGCAGCTTGACTTTAATCTATATAAAACCTATAGTATTAATATGTTATATAGGGTCTGTCTATCATGTGTCTACATGATAGACAGACCCTATATATCGGCCTTGTTCAAAACGATTAACTTTAAACAGCCTCAAGTAAAAGGAGTTTACCGCAAATGGCACAGATTGAGTCCTCACTCATCGATCTTATTGGGAACACCCCGCTCCTTGAACTGAAGCGTTACGCCGGCGAAGAAAAAATTCGCGGGCGACTCGTGGTGAAACTTGAATATTTCAACCCTTTAGGTAGCGTCAAGGACCGGATCGCGCGGGCCATGGTTGAAGCCGCCGAGAAGGAGGGGAAACTGCGGCCCGGCAGCGTGATCATTGAGCCCACCAGCGGGAACACCGGTATCGGGCTGGCTTTTGTCGCCGCTGCAAAGGGCTACCGTATCATCCTGGTCATGCCCGATTCAATGAGCCTTGAACGGCGGAAACTCCTGGCGGCTCTGAACGCCGAACTGGTACTGACAGCGGGGGCGCAGGGCATGAAGGGGGCGATTCGCAAGGCTGAGGAACTCCGGGCCCAGATCCCCAATTCCTTTATCCCCCAGCAGTTTGACAACCCGGCAAACCCGGAAGTCCACCGGCAAACCACAGGAGAGGAAATCTGGCGGGACACCGGGGGCGAGGTGGCGGCCTTTGTGGCGGGAGTGGGTACCGGCGGTACAATAACCGGCGTGGGGGAGGCTCTCAAAGAAAAGAATCCGGCAATCAAGGTGTTTGCCGTGGAGCCCAGAGATTCCCCGGTGCTTTCCGGATTTATGCCGGGACCGCACAAGATCCAGGGCATCGGCGCGGGATTTTTTCCAAGAGTGCTCAATACAAAAATCTATGACGAAATATTTCAGGTGCGGAACGAGGAAGCCTTTTACACGGCCCAGCGTCTTGCCGCGGTGGAAGGCTTACTGGTGGGTATCTCCTCCGGGGCCGCCGCTTTCGTAGCCGCGCAAATCGCCCACCGGGAAGAGTTCGCGGGTAAAATCGTCGTGGCCCTGCTCCCCGACACCGGGGAGCGATACCTTTCCACAACCCTCTTTGACTCGATTGTACCCCGGCCGGGGCAATGACCGGGGTTCCGTCGTATTAAACCCGGAACGCTATCCCCGCGCTCCTGCCGCGTTTCCCTCCTTAATGTACGAGTAGGGATCTTTTGCGTACCATTCGGCGCGATAGGGCAGCGGAACATGAGCGGCAAGGTTCCGGTTAAAGGCGCTGTTCCTGAGTATCCGCACAAGACGGCGGGCAATCTCGAAAGCGCCGGAATAGCCCATATAGTTTACCGAAACGATCCACAGGGGAAACACGGGAAAGCCCGCCCGGCCCGCCCAGCCGTTGATGCCCACGTGTCCTATATAGAGATCCGGTTTTTCGTTCAAGAGGATATTGGTTTGCTCAAAGGGCTGGCCCGTACCGGAGGCAAAGAGGCGTTCCCCTCCTTGTTCTACCCGTTCCAGAAGGCCGTCGGCAAACTGGTCGTAATGGTAGGCCTGGATTGTCATAATTTCCATGCCGAGATCGTCCCGGAGAAATTCCGCCATCGCCAAAGCGCGGATTTCACCCCCCGCGAGGTACACGCGCTTTCCGGCGAGGCGTTCCCGGTAGGGGGCCAGGGCTTTCCGCAGTTTCGCTTCTTCGTTATCGCAGATCTGACGGGCGGTTTCGCCAAAGCCGAAAAAATCCGCAATGCCCGTCACCCAGTGACGGATAGCTTTGGTACCGATGGGGATGTCAAAGTTCCGGTAAGGTGTGCCGGTGATGCCTTCCAGATGGCCGCCAAAATAGTCGTCGTGGGTTGAACATACGCTCACGTTGAGGGCCGCTTCCTCAATATAGCCGAAGTCGTCGGGGTGCGCGTAACAGGGGAAAAGGCGCACCGTAAGTCCGCAGGCAGTGAGGAGACGCGACAGTTCCAGTTCATCCGGACGGCTCATAGACGAGACGTTGAACACATTGACGCTGCGCGTTAGGGCAAGTTTCTCCCGGAAATCGGCGTATTCGTCGGGAACTACCGGAAGAGGTTTCCGCTCCCGGCGTTTGTCCAGCAGGGTTTTCAACACGCCGTGATAGACCGAGTCGTAGGCCGTCGCCATGATCTTGCTGCGAAAACCCTCGCAGTGGAGCGGCACGATGGCGGCGCTCACCTCGCTTCGCAGATCGTTGATCACATTTTCAATGTCATCGCCCATGATGCCGGGCACACAGGTACTCGCCACGAGGATCGCCTGGGGCCGGAAGGTCCGGTCGGCATAGCGGATCGCCCCGGCGAGTTTTGCCTCGCCGCCGTTTACCACGTCACTGTTGTCCAGGTTGCTGTTCACCCAGATAAGGCCCGATGCCTGCGGGTCGCGTTGACGCTGGACGACACGGGTCGTACCGGCGGCCATGGTGTTGGCGCTGGCGCAGCCCAGGGGGGCGTGAACCACGATCACCGCGTTGATGAATGTATTGATGATGGATGACGCGAGGTATAACTGGCAGCCCTGGGTCTGCTGGAAGGAACGGGCGGCATTTTTGAGGCATCCCGATTCCCGCAGAGTGCAGCGTCTTCCGCCGCATTTGCCCAGGGCGTTTGCGGCGCCGAGGCGATCTTCCCGCTTGGGCGCTTCCCGTGCCTTGAGATAGGTATAGGTCAGTTCGCTCATAAAGTTTCTCCTTAAAAAATAATTCCTTAACGCGCGGCAATAAGTACGCTTAAAAGATCTTCCGCCAGGGTGACGGCCCCTGAGTAAGCGGCATAGCCCCGGGACATGACCACGCGATTGGTCACGGGGTAGGCGGCGCAGAGGAGGGGCGCGCCCAGGTCCGCCGCCAGATCGATCTCAAAAGAACTGCCGATGATCACCTGAGGCGTCATGGCATCGTAGTACCAGTCGTTATGATCGAGGGCCCAGTGCCGTTTGATGAGGGGGAGGAGCTGTTCTTCATTGCGATCAAAGACGATCTCCGGCGTGGGCCCCTCCCTCCCTTCGGTAAAACGTTTTTTTACGACAGCCTCTTCCTCCGGGCCTATCACGTCTGTGATCACGGCAAGTTCCGGCAGAAAGCCCAGATCGTCGGCAACAAAACCCGAGAAAGCCGGAGCGTAGTTTGAATCCGCCACGATGATTACATAACGCTGAAGATCGTAGTCGTTGTAAAGATTCGATATGCGCAGCAGGTTTTTGTAGTACCGATCCTCTTCCCGGGCGATGAGTTCCCTGACTTTTGTTTCCCCTATGTCCAGGGCCCCGGCTACGTGCCGGAGGAACCTCGCCGTGGCTTCCCCTCCGATAGGGAGGCCCGTGGTAATAAAAGGCGTGTCATGGATTTTTTGAAAGACCTCCGCGCTTTCCACGCCAAAACGGTCGCTTAACACGATGGTGAGGGCGGCGCGGCCTGAGTTTTCCAGATCTTCCAGGCGGTCGCCTTCGGCAAAAAAAGTATTCACCCGCAGGCCAAGCTGTTCAAGCAGGGCTCTGACGATGGCGAGGTTTCCCCGGTAAAAAACATCGTAGGCCGGGACGAGACCTATCACGTTGACGAGGCCGGAATCTTTCCCGCTCTGCTTTTTCACAAAGTCCCGGAACAGGGTGGAAAGGACGATGTCGTAGCCCTTATAGGAATTTCCCCGAAAGCCGCCGGTTTCCGCGGCGAGAACACGAGGACCCCTCAAAGCCGTATCCCGGGTAACGGAAACTATGTCATCGCCTATCATCTCGACCATACAGCCTGAGAGTATGATGTAAAGATCCGCATCCATCAGTTCAATTGTTTTTTCAACTTGCTCTCTAAGGCGGCCCTCGCCGCCAAAAACAATCTCCTCTTCGCAGACATTGGTGGAGGGCAGCGCCGCACCGCCCGAATAGCTGGAACCGGCGTAACCCGCGCCGGCGTCAATGGCATAGCCCAAATTAAGGGCGCAGCCCGGCGATGCGTGGACAATGGGTACCGTGCGGGGCAGGGCGGAGAGAGTTGCCAGGGCCCCTCCCAGGGCGCAGGAATACTTGGGCCGGTCAATAGAACCGGTATGATTATTCAGGGCAGACATAGCGTTATACTCCTCCCTGCGGCGGCCGGTCTATGCCGGGGGCGGCTTCAAGGAGAGCCTTGGTATAGGGGTGTTCCGGCGCCGCGTAGAGTTTCTCCGCTTCTCCCTTTTCAACGATCTCGCCACGGTACATTACGGCAATAGTATCACAAAGGTAATATACCAGGTTTAAATTGTGGGAAATAAAAAAGAGAGACAGCCCCAGGCGCTCGTGGAGGTCTCTGAAGAGATTGAGAATCTGGGCGCCCACAGAAACATCCAAAGCGCTTACCGCCTCGTCCGCGACAATGAGGTCCGGCTCAAGGACCAGGGCGCAGCCGATACAGATACGCTGTTTCTGGCCCCCGGACAGTTCATAAACCCGCCGCCTTTTGTAGGAAGAATCCAGCCCCACCAGTTCAAGGACTTCGTCAACCCGCCGGTCCCGTTCGGCTCTGGAACCGGCCCGGTGAATCGCCAGGGGTTCTTCAAGGAGAAAACCGATGGTCTTGGAGGGATCAAGGGAACTGTCGGGATCCTGGAACACCGCCTGTATATTCCGCGCCGTTTCCCTCAGGCGGCTCAGGCGG
>JAIRXN010000192.1 GCA_031268245.1 Treponema sp.
ACCGTTACCGCTGCGGACGGATCCACCGCAACGTATACCGTGACGGTTACTCCTGCCTTCGATAACATTATCGATCTTACGGCCTACCTCCTCTCCGTTTCAGGCGGCTACACCTCTGCGGACCCCGTGCCTCTGACGGTAAGCCTCGACCTGGCAAGCGACTGGGGAAACCTCCTCTCCGCCATACAAACCGAAGGCAAGTTCGTAGCCCTGGATCTCTCGGCCTGTACTATGCCGGGCACAGAATTTGACCCCGGCGCTGCCGATACCGGGGAAGATAAAATCGTGTCCCTGGTTCTGCCCGGGGCGGCGAAAGAAATCAAGGATTCCTATTCCTATCCAGGCCCCACCTTCCGGTTCTTCACGAAACTGGAGACGGTGACCGGCGCAAACATACAAAGCGTCGGCCAAAACGCCTTCCAGTCATGTACCACCCTGATCGAGGTGAACCTCCCTGAGGCCGCATCCATCGGCTATAGAGCCTTCAAATCCTGTACCGCCCTGGTCGATCTGAACCTCCCCGCGGCCACGTCCATTGGCCCAAACGCCTTCGACTCCTGTACCGCCCTGGTCGATCTGAACCTCCCCGCGGCCACATCCATCGGCTATAACGCCTTCGATTCCTGTACCGCCCTGATCACGGTGACCCTACCTGAGGCCACATTCATCGACTATGGCGCCTTCACCGACTGTACCGCCCTGACCACGGTGAGCCTCCCCGAGGCCATATCCATCGGTGGTTACGCCTTCAACACCTGTAACGCCCTGACCACGGTGAGTCTTCCCAAGGCCGAATCCATCGGCGATTGGGCCTTCGCCTTCTGTATCACCCTGACCGAGCTGAGTCTCCCTGCGGCCGAATCCATCGGAATTTTAGCCTTCCGTGCCTGTAGCGCCCTGACCACGGTGACCCTACCTGCGGCCACATCCATCGGCGCTACCGCCTTCCAGCAATGTAACGCCCTGACTACGGTGAGCCTTCCTGTGGTCGCATCCATCGGCTATAGTGCCTTCGCCAACACCGGCGACACGGCCCTCACCGTTAGTTTGGGCAACACGGCGCCTGGATTGGGGACACGGCTGTTCAATGGCGTTACCGCCGCCAAAAACGTTACCGTCAAGGTTCCTCCCGGCGCAGCGGGCTACGGGACAGTGCCGGGAACCTATAGCGGCACGGACAGCACCGCCTGTTGGGGCAACGGCTTCCGCTTCGGGGGCTGGAACGACGGTGTTATGTTGAGCGGCGCGATGAACAGTTATATCAATTTGACGATTACATATACGCCCTAAGACCGTCATTTTCCTGAAGAAAAAATAACCTCACGAACTCTTGCTTGATAATATCGATTTTACCTCTATTTCAACATAGCCGGTATTGACCAAACGCCTCTTCAGTCTTATACTATGTAGTACTAATATTGAGGAGGCTACATGAGCGCCAGAATAAGGCTCAAGAAATTTGGAACCAAGAAACGCCCCTATTACCGCATTGTGGTTATGGAAAAGCGGGATGCCCGGGATGGCAAAACTATCGAAGAATTGGGCTACTATCATCCTATCGAAGCCGAAGACAAGCAGATTCTCTTTGACGAGACAAAGGCCAGGGTATGGCTTGAAAAAGGCGCTACCGTCACCGATACGGTACGCCGGATTTTCAATAAAAAAAATATCTCCCTGTAGCCGCATTATAACGGAGAGACGCATGGCAGAGCCGCCGTATGGCGGAGTTGAAACAACTTCCTTGAGCCTCGCGGCTCGGAGAGACACATGGAAAAAGATCTGGTTGAATATATTGTCAAGACTTTGGTTGACGACCCTACCCAGGTACAGATAAGCGTGGTGGAAGGAGAAAAATCTACCATTCTGGAGCTGCGGGTAGCGGAAAACGACATCGGCAAGGTAATCGGCAAGCATGGACGGATTGCAAAGGCTATCCGCACGGTGCTGCAGGCCGCCACCGCAAAGACCGGGAAACATACGGTTCTTGAGATTTTAGACTGAAAAATTTTTGCTTGAACGATTTGTTGCCGGTATTACCGGTCAGCCTTTTGGGCTTAAGGGTTTTGTAAAAGTCAGATCTCTTTCCGGAGAAATCGAACATCTTCTGGCGCTAAAATCAGTCTGTCTCAGACAGGGAGAACGGGAACAGGTATTTACCGTGGAGGAAACCGGTCTTGCCCTGCCCGCGGTACTGATGAAATTCGCCGGCATAGAGAGTCCTGAGGCGGCCAAGGCCCTCTCCGGCGCGGAACTCCTTGTGGAACGGGAACAGGCGGCTCCCCTGCATGAGGGGGAATTCTACATCGAAGATCTCAAGGGTCTCGAGGTGACGGACGGTTCGGGAGAGCGCCTGGGCAGCGTGCGAGATGTACTGGAAGGCGGCGGCGGTTTCCTTGTGGAACTGGAAATGCCTTCGGGAGAGTGCAGGCTGATACCTTTTCGGAACGAGTTTTTTGGTGAAATAGATCCGCACAAGGGAAGGGCCCTTCTCCATGCCCGCTGGATTCTGGAATGAAGTACACGGTTTTGACGATTTTCCCGGAGATTACCGATGCATATTTTTCCGTTTCGATCATGGCCAGGGCGATAAAGGACGGTTTTGTAGAGTACCGCTCAATCAATGTCCGGGATTTTGCCTTTGATAAGCACAAAAAAACTGATGATGCGCCTTACGGGGGCGGAGCGGGCATGCTCATGCTTCCTGAACCCTTGGCACTGGCTCTTGAGGCTGCCGGTGTCTCAAAAAAAACCTGTCCGGAAACAATGCCGCAATCCCCTGTCCGGAAGGTTCCGGGCAAAAAAGTAATCTATCTTTCCCCTTCGGGCCGGCCTTTTACCCAAAAGATGGCGGAGGAACTGGTTCAAAATGAGGAGATAATCCTGATCTGCGGCCGTTATGAAGGTATTGATCAGCGGATCATCGATCTTTATGTTGATGAAGAAGTTTCCATAGGGGATTATGTCCTCTCTTCCGGGGAAGCGGCGGCCCTGGTTCTGATTGACTCAACCTACCGTCTGCTTGACCAGGTGATCAGCGCCGAATCCCTCAGGGAGGAGAGTTTTGCAGGCGGACTTTTGGAGTATCCCCAGTATACACGCCCCGAAGTTTATGATACGATAAAAGTTCCCGAGGTGCTTCTTTCGGGGCACCATGAAAATATCCGGCGCTGGAGGCTTCAAAAGCGTCTGGAAAAAACCTTCGCCCTGAGGCAGGAACTTATCCGCCGGGGAGAGGAAGCGGGGCTTTTTGACACTGAAACACTTAAGATGATAGAGGAGATGCGGAAAAATCATGAACGAGATCAGGGCAATTGAAGAATCCCAGATGAAGAAAGACCCCCTAACCTTTAAGGTTGGGGATATGGTAAAAGTCCATTTCAGGATCATTGAAGGTAAGACCGAGCGAATCCAGATCTACGAAGGCCTGGTCATAGCGTTTAAGAATTCCAGGGTTGGAAGAAGCTTTATGGTAAGAAAAAATTCCTATGGCGTGGGTGTTGAACGGGTGTTCCCCCTCCATTCCCCCCGGATTGCCAAGGTTGAACTTGTCCGCCCCGGAAAGGTGCGCAGGGCCAAGCTCTACTATATCCGGAGCAAGATCGGCAAGGCGGCCAAGATCAAGGAACTTATCGTCTCCAAGAAGACTGATCAGAAGAGCAAACCCGCGGCTCAGAGCTAGGAAGCCAGAGGGTTGGGCAGGTGCAGGTCTCAAAGACTGACAGTATCCCCCCTCACAAGTTAAAAACTCCTGTAAGTTCCGGCAAGACGGGCGGGGAAACCCGTCCGGCGGAAACGATTTCCTCTCTCCCCCGCCGGGAATTGAAGGCTCCAGTTCTTCCGGGAACAGCTTCCTTCCTGCAGGCAAAAAACAACCTTGAATCCTCTGCTCTGAAGTATTCCCGTTTTTTCTCCCTGCCCCTCAATAGAACCTTTCTCCGGGCTCTCCGGGTCATGATTCTGCAGGCGGAGACTGAAAAAGAACCGCTTCCGGGAAAATCACCTGGACAGGCGGCCCGGAAAGAGGCGGCTTTGTCCGCGGGCGCTGCGGCTGCGGCGGACAAGGGCCTCCTTCTCAGCGGAGAGGCATTGAGGCGCTATGCCGCCATGATTGAAGCCGGGGCCCCGGCAGAAACCCGGCGCGAGATGCAGGAGGGCCAACAGGAGGGCCGGGGCGGTCATGAAGGCGGAACTTTTTCGGAGAATTCGCATAATTCCGGCGGTTCAGGCTCACCGGGGGAACGGGAAGGGCAAAAGAAAAGAGAATTTTCGCGTGAGGAAGCCTCAAAACCCGGAGAACTCAAGGCCCGGCTCGGATTTCTCCCCGGCGAATCTCCTGCCGGCCTCCTCAACCGGATAAAGGGCCGTTATAGCGGAAAACACTGGATCGTCCTCCCCTTCAGCGTGGAAGAGTTTCAGGTTTCCCTTCGCATACTTCTCAACGAAGAGCCGCAGGGGAACGGGGCGGATTGCTTTACTCTGGATATTGCCGGAAGAGGGCGGAGGCGTATCTTTCTCTGTGAGCGGAAAGGGGAGAGTTTCAGTCTAAAGGTCTATGTACAGCCCCCGGAAAGAAAGGCGGCCCTCCAATCTCTTGGCGCAAAACTCTCAAGGCTTCTGGATCCGGAGAAAAACCGGGTTACGGTACTCAATGATGAAGAAAATTCGGTCTTTATAAGAGAACTTGAAGGAAAAAACAGCCCTGCCGCCTTGCCTTCCATAAATGAGGAGGTGTAACATAGATAGTAAGAGAAGGATTTCTATCGCACTGGCTTACGACCCGGCGGATATTGCCCCGCGTGTAATTGCATCGGGGCAGGGCGCCGAAGCAGAGCGGATAATTGCCATTGCAGAGGAAGCGGGCGTCCGGATAATGGAAGACGCCGCCCTGGCAGCTCTATTGAACTCAGTTCCTCCGGGAGAAATAATCCCCGAATGGTGCTGGGAGACGGTGGCAAAAATATTGTCCTTCGTACTTGCAGGGGAACGCGGATGAAAAAAATATCGGTCAGCATACTACAGCCCGGCATGAAATTTACCGAGCCGGTTTACATTGAAGGGAATAATCTCCTTGTGCCTGCAAGTGTGGAGGTGCGGAAAAAGGATATCGAAAGACTCCATTCCTGGGGTATCGATATTGTTCAGACTGAAGGAGACATAATAACCTTATCCAAATCAAAGGGAAGCGAGGCTTCTTCTCCCCCGGCCTCCCAGCCCCGGGACGGTGAAGCGGAAAAGAAGGCCCCTTCTCCCGAAGAGACCAGTCTCCCGGAAGAGCAGGCCCCGAACCCCAGCGCCGCGGCCCAAAAGAAAAAACCCAGCGCCCTTTCCTTAATGGATGTCCAGGAAAACAAGGAGGCCTACCGCAGCTATCTTGAAACGATTGAAAAACTCGATCAGGTACTCGCGGGCATAGGTGAAGGGGTCTCCGTAGAAGCCCGTTCCATCGACAATATCGCCGCAAGGCTCCTCCAGGCTGTCCGGGACGAGAGAGACAGCTTTATAGGCTTTATTCTGGGCGGCGAAGTTTCCGGTCATGAGATGGCCAAAAGCTCCGTCAATGCGGCGATCCTTTCGGCCCTTATCGCCCAGGAACTCAAGCTTCCCAACCATAAGATTATGCAGATCATCATCGGCGCCCTGCTTCACGATGCGGGCATGTTACGGCTCCCCAAGGAGATCCTCGATAAACGGGGGGGGCTCTCGGAGACGGAGCTTCAGCGTATGAAGAACCATCCTCTCTACACCCACAAAATTGTCTCCAAGGAGCTGCTCTACCCGGAAGATGTGGGACTTATCGCACTACAGCATCATGAACGCTGGGACGGCGAAGGTTATCCCAGACGGGTCTCCGGCAGCGCCATAGACATGGGCGCCCGTATTGTCTCCGTGGCGGACGCATTCGAGGCCATGGTAAGCCAGAAGTCCTACCGCAGCTCCATGATGGGCTATCAGGCAATAAAAAACCTGCTTTCTGACAACAGCCGCCGTTTCGATCCCGATGTACTCAAGGCCTTTATCCAGACCATGGGCATATACCCCATCGGTTCAATCATACTCCTCAACAACGGAGCCCTGGCCAGGGTAACGGAAGTTCACGGAGACGCCCCGTTACGGCCCAAGATCCGGGTGCTGATTGACGAATTCGGCAAGGTCTTCAAGCAGGATGACGGGGATCTTATCGACCTTTTGACCGAAAAGAGCCTCTTTATCGCCAAGGCGGTTGATCCGAAAGAGCTGAACAAACAGGGTGGATAGAAAGGTACTGGGCAGGGAGGGAGAAGACAAGGCGGCGCTTTACCTGGAAAAGAAGGGGATGAGCGTAATCGTCCGGAATTTCCGTTCCCGGACGGGAGAAATTGATATAATCGCCCTTCATGGAAACATTCTTGTCTTTGCAGAGGTAAAGAACTGGAATCTCCATGGCTTTGCACAGCTTGAATACAGCATAAATGACCAAAAACAGCGAAGAATCATAGAAACCGCTAAGTTTTTCCTCAATTCCCATCGAGAATATAAAGAGATGATTATTCGTTTTGATGTGATCTTCATCGGCAAGGATGGAGCGGTTACCCATCTTGCATCAGCCTTCTCGGAGCATGTATGATAATGGCTGTACAGGAATTCGTGCCGGAAAAAACAGAACCGGATACGGCGGTACCGGAAATTTTTCCGGAATCTTTTAATGCGGATCTGTTGCGGCAAAAAATCAACAGCGAGGAATATCTTGACGAAGCAATACAGCGGATTGCCCTGATATTGACAAATGAGCTTCTGGATATTTCCCCGGGAGGAACCTTTAATGGGAGGCAGCGGAAGAGGAGCTAGGGGGGGACGGAATACCCGGCGCTCCGGCGGAAACAGAAAAGTTTCCAGAGAAAATACAGACTCCCGTTTTGAAAAGAGCCGGGGTGTTTTTTATGACCGTCCCAAATGGATTCCCCCTGAAATGCCGTCGGATCCCATCCCCACGCCGGATTGCCCCTACTGCGGGAGGCCAATCGCGGATCTCTCCGTGGCGGTAACGGACAAAAATTCGGGTGAGCCTGTTCATTTTGACTGTATTGTAGAACGGATTATGGAAGGAGAGACGCTGGAAGAGGGAGATACGGTTTCGTATATCGGAGGCGGCAGATTCGCTGTGATTGATTTTGCAGGAGAAAACAAGAATTTCAGGATCAAGAAAATTTTTGAATGGGAAAACCGGGAAGGCCGCGCCGAATGGCGCAGGAATATCAGCGATCATTTTTCGATAACATAGCATGGAAAAAAGCGGTACTGTCGAGATAGAAAAATCGTTTCTTGAGAACCCGGCAGTAATAGAACATTACTCTCTGCTGCAGGATATCGGGGTCTTTTCCTGTCTCGACAGCCTCAACAAGGAAATACGGAACTACGAAAATCTGCTTTCCGGGGCTCTTGATATCTTTAACCGTACCAGCATTGATGAAATTATGGATGCGACGGTGTGGCAGATTACAGACCGCTGTCTTCCTTCCTTCATCGCCTTTCTCTGGAAACCGGTACAGGGCCGGAATGACATTACGGTGCGGGGTTACCGGAACTACAAACCGGTTGATCTGAAACTTGATGTACAGAGCATCGCCGGTTTTGAACCGTTTTTTCAAAAATATTCCGCCCCAATCTCCTTTGATCTTCTCGCTTTTGAAATGAAAGATAATGACGCCATCCGGCCTTTCCGGGAACTGGAACCTGAAATCGTGATCCCCATCATCGGTCCGTTTGGTCTTTACGGCCTGATACTGGTAGGCCGCAAGATCCTCTCGGGAGATTATCTCCAGAGCGAACTGGTCTTCCTCCGGCAGCTTATGTCTTTTGTGACGCAGGCCATCAAGAATCACCTGCACTATGAGCGTTCCCTGCGGGATATCAAGACAGGGCTCTTCAATCATGGTTTTTTTATGACCCGGCTTGGGGAAGAGATGGCCAGGACAAGGCGGGAAAAATATCCTTCCTCGATCATTGTTATAGATGTAGACAAATTCAAGAATTTCAATGATTCATTCGGTCATTTGGCGGGAGACCGGGTGCTGGAGTGTCTTGCCGTGGCGATCAAACAGGCAGTCCGTACCGGCGATGTTCCTTCCCGTTTCGGCGGAGAGGAATTTACCGTGCTCCTGCCTCATACGGCCAAGGATATGGCCTTTGCCGTGGCGGAGCGCCTCCGCTGTACCGTAGCCGCCATGACTGTTCCCTGGGAACCGCCTCTGCCTCAGGTAACGATAAGCCTGGGGGTTCATTCCTTCGATCAGGACAAGGAAAGCAGCGCAGAGGAAATTATCGCCCGCGCCGATGAGGCCCTCTACCTTTCAAAAGAAAGGGGTAGAAATCGTACCACCCTCTGGGGATCCGGCGTACTGTTCAGGATTGAACATAAAACGGAACAGTGAGGCTCTTTCAAAACTTCAGTTTTGCAAGAAGCTCCAGGAAAAGACATAAGGAGAAAATATGATTGGTATAATCGGCGCCATGGAAGATGAGATAACCCTCCTCCGCAGGGCTATAGAAAACGCAGGAGCGGCGAATATCGGCGGTATCGAATTCTATACCGGAAAACTTGAAGGCAGGGATGTAGTGCTCCTCCGCTGCGGTATCTGCAAGGTGAACGCCGCCATTGGCGCTACATTGCTCATTCATACCTACAAGCCTGAACTGGTAATCAACACCGGTTCTGCAGGAGGCATCGATCCCGCACTGCACTTCGGGGATGCGGTCATTGCCGAAGGCGTGGTTCAACACGATGTGGATGTGACGGCCTTCAACTATGTCCTGGGCCAGGTTCCCGGCGGGCCTCCGGTGTACAGCGCCCCGGAAGAGATAATCCGCAAGGCGGAAGAGGCTGTCAACCAGCTCAAGGCCGAAAAAATACTGCCTTCCGATTTTAACCATGTCCGGGGCATCATCGCCTCGGGTGATGTTTTCGTTCACAGACAAGATGTCTTCGATCATATCCGCAGGAACTTTCCGGAAGTCCGGGCAGTCGAAATGGAAGGCGCCGCCATTGCCCAGACCTGCGCGGCATTCCAGGTACCCTCCCTGATAATCCGGGCCCTTTCGGATGTCGCAAATTCCGAATCTCCTGTCAATTTCAGCGAATTTCTTCCGATAGCGTCAAAACATTCCTCAGAGATTGTGCGCAGAATCATTAAAAACCTCTAAACATAAAAGGAGATATAAAATGGAAAAAATTGCCAGTTTTCAGATCGATCATTTACGGCTCAAGCCGGGACTCTATGTTTCCCGGATAGACCGCTTCGGTAACGCAGTCTTGACCACCTTCGACCTGCGCTTCAAGGAACCCAACAGGGAACCCGTCATGGACCAGCCGGCCCTTCATACCATCGAGCATCTGGGGGCTACCTTCCTCCGTTCTCATCCTGAATGGGCAGGGAGGACGGTCTACTTTGGCCCCATGGGCTGCAGAACGGGTTTTTACTTTATTGCCGAAGGAGAACTCAAGAGCGCGGATATTCTCCCCCTGATACGGGAGATGCTTGACTGGGTAGAGTCCTTTGAAGGCCCTATTCCCGGCGCTGCCGCGGCGGAGTGCGGAAACTGGCAGGAACAGAACCTCGGCATGGCCAAATGGGAATGCCGCCGCTATGCCTCGGCGCTCGCAAACCCTGCCGAAGACAGGCTGAATTACCCGGGGTGAGATCGCGCGGCGGGAAGCGGCAGGCTTGTCCGGTAACTACAGAAATCACCGGCGCCGCAATAGTTTCTTGTTGGGAACTTGTCTTTCAACTCATCTCAAATACCACTTAAAGACTTCCGCTATTGCCAGATTGACATTTTTGATGATGTCTTCGGACAGGCGGTTTATCGGCTCTTTGTTGTCTTCGGGCAGGAGATCGGTCTTAAACAGTTCGTAAACCTCTACATCAAGGGCGGTCGCTATACGGGCGAGAGTGTCCGGTTTGGGGAATTTATTCCCCCGTTCAATATTGCTTAAAAAAATAGTGGAAATATCAGCTTTTTCCGCCAAAACGGCCTGGGAAAATTTCCTTCGAAAACGTAGAAATTTGATATTTCTTCCTAAAGCGGCTTTTATAGCCTGTCCATCCATGCCTTCTGTCTCCTAACGCCTCCTTTATTGAAAAATATGTTGCCGGTATTGACAAAAATCATTTCAGACTATACTATAGTCCGTAATGGACTATATGCATTTTCTTCCGAATTTTAGAAACGGCATAGAAAAACCCTTTTTGACGCGGATACATGAACAGGGGCTTGGCGATACATCATGCATAAGGAAAAATACCTCGACTTGATTCTGAAAACAACGCCCTTTCCCTGTTCCCTGTGGGAGGCCGACGGCACCCTAATTACCGTTAATATGTATACCGTGCGCCTATTCGGTTTTCCCGCAAGATCGGACAAGCCGCTGTTTGAGGCCCTCATGGAACTGAGTCCGGAGTATCAGGACGACGGCATGCCTACCGCCGGGAGAATCAGGGAGATGATACGCAGGGCCACGGAAACGGGTTATGAGCAGGCTGAATGGAGGTTTAACACCGTATCGGGAGAAGTTCTGCCGCTGGAGACATCACTGGTACGGATACCGTGGAAAAATACCTATCGTGTTGCCGTATATTTAAAGGATCTGCGGACCATCAAGGCGGAACAGCAAAAAACCCGTGAGGCCGAGGAACAGATCCGGGTCATGCTGAACACCACGCCCCTGGCCTGTTCCCTCTGGGATGATCAGGAACATGTACTCGACTGTAACGAGGCGGCGCTGCGTATATTCGGCGTCTCCTCTCTGGAGGAATACCGGAAACATATACTCAATCTTAGTCCTGAATTTCAAAACGACGGAAGTCCCAGCCAGGAAGGGATAAATAAAAGGGTAAGGGCCGCTATTGAAACAGGGTATCAGCAGTTTGAATGGATGCACCGCAGCATGGACGGTGAACCGCTTCCGGTGGAGACAACCATTGTGCGGATTCCCAGCGGAGAGAGCCGCCATGCAGCCGCCCCCGAGCAAGGCTGCCGGATAGCCATCTATGCCCGTGATTTACGGGAGATTAAAGCCCAGGAAGCGGCGGCGCGTAACGCGGATGAGCGGACGCGGATCATGCTGGACGCCGTTCCCCTGGCCTGTATTTTCCTGGATGACGCCGGCGAGGCCATAGACTGTAACGCCTCCGCGGTGAAGTTCTTCAGGATGAAAAACAAGGAAGAATTCCTCAGCCATCCTTACAACTGGATGCCGGAATATCAGCCCGGCGGGAAACACAGTCTGACGGGAAAACTCACTCTTATTCAGGAAACGCTTAAAACCGGAGCTGATTCTTTCGAGTGGGTCCACCGGGTCGCCGGGGAGGATATACCCACGTTTGTATGGCTTGTCAGGGTTCAGTGGAACGGAAAGCTCTGTGTCGCCGCCCATGTCCAGGATCTGCGCTTTCAAAAGGCCGCCGAAGAAAAGGCCCGGAAAATGGAGCTTCAGACTCTGGCGGCCAAGGCCGCCTCGGAAGCGAAGAGTAGTTTTCTGGCTACCATGAGCCACGAAATCCGCACGCCCCTGAACGCGATCATCGGCCTTGCCGAAATAGAACTGGAAAAGGAACTGCCCGAAGATACCCATAGAGATCTGGAAAAAATTTACAATTCAGGTTCAAATCTGCTCGGTATCATTAACGACATTCTGGATATTTCCAAAATCGAGACGGGAAATTTTGAGCTGGTACCGGAACCCTATGATATTCCAAGCCTTATTAACGATGCGGTTCAGCTCAATATCATACGGATCGGTCAAAAGCCCCTTGCGTTTGAATTGTCCATAGATGAAACGATACCGGTCAGGCTGTACGGTGATGAACTGCGGATAAAACAGATTTTGAACAATCTCCTTTCCAACGCTTTTAAATACACCGATCAGGGCGTGGTATCCCTGCGGGTTGACTGGGAGAGGGAGAAAGACACTATGTTTCTGATCTTCAAGGTCAGCGATACCGGCAGGGGCATCAGAAAAGAGGATCTGGGCAGCCTCTTTTATAAATACGCCCAGTTTGATACCCGGGCAAACCACCATATAGAGGGAACGGGGCTCGGCCTTCCGATTGCGAAAAGCATAGTGGAATTCATGGACGGCGCCATTGAGGCGGAAAGTGAATACGGGAAGGGCAGTGTCTTTACGGTACGGATCAGGCAGGAAATTGTTAATCCCGCGCCCATCGGAAAAGAAATCGTCGAAAACATACGTCTGGGCCGCTTAGTGAAGAAGCGCATGAACCGGAACCTGGCCCGATCCTACATGCCCTATGGCCGGGTACTCATTGCGGATGATGTGGAAACCAATCTGGATGTTGCCAAGGGCCTGATGCTGCCATACGGCCTTGCCATTGACTGCGTGTCCAGCGGCAGGGAGGCGATAGAAAAAATCCGGGACATGGGGAATGATACGGAAACAAAAAAATACGATGTGGTATTTATGGATCACATGATGCCGGAAATGGACGGCATTGAGGCGGTCAGGATTATCCGGAACGAGCTCGATTCCGAATACGCCAGGGATGTACCGATCATCGCTTTGACGGCAAACGCCTTAAAAGGAAACGAGACGATGTTCCTCTCCCGCGGTTTTAACTCGTATATAACCAAACCCATTGATATTTTTCAGTTGGATGCGGTCTTGAATACATGGATTCGGAGCAGGCAGACAAAGGAAACACTGGATCAGGCGGAACCGCAAAAAATGATCGAAACGGAAAGCGGCGCGCCGCCGGGGATTCCGGGCGGTCTTACCGTGGCAGGGATAGACCTGGAGGCGGGAAGAGAACGGTATACCACCGGCGATACCTTTCTTGAAATTATCCGTTCCTATTGCATCCATACACCGCCCCTGCTTGAGAAACTCCGCGTTTTTTCGGAAAAAAATCTGGATCAGTATACCGTAACCGTCCACGGGCTTAAGGGCGTAAGTTACAGTATTTGTGCGAATGAGGCGGGCAATTACGCGGCGGCTCTGGAAACGGCGGCCAGGACGGGAGATATCGGTACAATCAACGCCAAAAACGGCGGACTTATTGAAACGGTGGAAACCCTGCTTTCCGGCCTGAATGAACTATTGGCGAAAACTAAAAAGGGCAGCGCTGAAAAACAGCGCGCCTGCGTTCCGGATCCTGTTCTTCTGACCAGTCTCCTGGAATCCTGTAAAAAATACAGGCTGGGATTGATGGAAGAAGCGCTGGCAGAACTGGAGAAGTACCAATACGATTCCGGCGGGGAGCTGGTTTTATGGCTGCGGGAACAATTTGATAATCTTGAGTACGAAGCCATTCGGGACCGTCTGGAAGAATTCCTAAAAAAAGAAGCGGGCGCTGTGTCCGGCGCAAAGGCATAGGAGGGATTTTATGGACAAAAAGAAAAAAATTATTTTAGCAATTGACGATACCATTCTCAGCCTTAACGTGATAAAAAAAATACTTGAAGGCGATTTTGATGTATGCCTTGCGAAATCTATCGAGACGGCTTCAATGGTGTTGAAAACCAACAAGGTGGATTTGATTCTGCTTGATATTGAAATGCCGGAAATGTCCGGCTTTGAATATCTGAAACAGCTCCGGCAGATCCCGCAGTATGGCGGTATCCCCGTGATATTCGTAACGTCCCATGCAACCAAGGAATTCTTCGTACAGGCCATGAGTTCCGGGGCAAAGGATTTTATAGTAAAGCCCGTTTCCTCCGATATTCTGCTGGAAAAAATTCACCTGGTTCTCGGAAGCGGAAAGCCTGAAAAAACGGTTTCCCGGGAGCTTATGGAGCAAATGCTTGCCGAACTGAGGAAGACCTGCAAGAAAGGCATGGAAACGGCAGCCGGCGCGTTGATAAAAAAAATTCGGGATATACGCTTTAATCCGTCTGCCGATGCCTCCATCGCGGAAATTTGCGATCTAATCACGGAGTCTAATTACAAAACCGCGATAAAAAAGATAGAAGCTTTAACTGAAAATGATTTTTTTGAGAATTATACGGAAGAAGATAAGGCCGGTGATTGAACTTGTGAAACAACCCGGTTGGTTGTTTCACAAGTCATTTTTAGCGGA
>JAIRXN010000216.1 GCA_031268245.1 Treponema sp.
GTGGCTGCTACCGCTCCCCAAAGCCCCCAGAGTTTCCCGAAGATCAGGATACAGGGGATCAGGGCAAGGAACTGCCTCAGCATGGTAAGGAAGATTGAAGTCTTGGGGCGGCCTGTTACCACAAAAAAATTGGAAGATACGATCTGGAAGCCTGCCAGAGGCAGCATGATCATCGCTATCCGCATGGCGGTAGGAGCAAAACGCATCAACGCGTCGCTTCCCTGTGGCGCAAAGAGGCTGACCAACTGCACCGGGAAACATTCTCCGACGATAAAACCGATTACACATATAAGTGTAGCGGCCCCAACCGCCCCCAGATAGGCCTGCAAGACCCGGTGATACTGTTTCGCCCCGTAATTGTAGCCCAGAATCGGCTGTGCGCCCTGATTGATGCCGAATACGGGCATTAAAATGAGCATGGTGATGGAGCCGTTAATGTTCATCCCCGAGAGGGCCACGTCGCCGCCGTTGGCTACTCCCAGCGCCGCGGCCCCATACCAGCCCATGGTGGTGTTATAGAGGAGCTGGACCGCGGACATGATGAATTGCAGCAGAAACTGGGCGGAACCAAAGGATACAATCTGAAAGATAATACCCGGGGAAAGCCGCATTGTTGAAAACTTGAGCCGGATCACCGCCTTTTTGCTTACACTGAAATAAACAATCCAGATGGCCGAGACCAACTGGGAGATGATCGTGGCCCATGCCGCCCCTTCCACACCCCAGCCGAAGCCGAAGATAAAAATGGGATCGAGTATTATGTTGATTCCGGCGCCCAGAAGCATCGCAATCATGGTGATCATGGGGAAACCCTGAGCCCTGGTGCAGTGTGAAAGACCGAAACCCACCATGGAAAAGGACGATCCCAGAAGGATGATTCTGAAATAATCCCTGGCATAGGCAATGGCCCCGCTGCCTTCCTGGGCGCCCAGAAGAGAGAGAAGAGGTTCAAGGAAGATCAGGCCCGCCGCCATGAGCAGAAGGCCGACGCCAAAAAGCAGAAAGAAACAGTGGTTGAGTGCATTTTCCGCCTCAGCCCGCCGTCCCTGGCCGAGGCGCATGGAGATCATATTGGCCGCCCCGACCCCGAAGAGCATGGCAAAAGCCATGGAGATGGTCATAAGAGGGAGCACCAGCGAGAGGCCTCCCAGGGCAATTTCGTTGACGCCCCGGCCTACAAAGATACGGTCTACCACGTTGTAGAGGGCGCTCACCAGCATACCGGTAATTGCGGGGATCGAAAAACGCAGAAGAAGTTTGCTTACAGATTCGGTTCCCAGCCTTCCGGCGGCGTCTCCACCGGGAAGGCTGGCGGCGGGATGTGTTTTTTCATCTTGTGTATCGGACATACCACAAGCATAGGCATATCAGGTACTTCAATCAACCGGCGAACGCGTTTCCATTCGAGGCTGTTCCGAAAAAACCTGAGTTTTGGAACAAGCTCATTCATTCCTAATTTTTAATTTGAACACTTATTCAAGCGTTCAAGTATTGACAGATTGAAAAAAAGTATCTATATTTCAAATAACACTTGAATATATGTTTAAGTGTTCAAATAAGGAGCATATATGGCAAAAGCGGAAAACATAGTTGTATTCAATCAAAGCATGGTGGAAGAGGCGGCGGAAAACCTTCCCCCAAAGAGAGATCTGGAACAACTGGGAGAATTCTTCAAGATCCTCACAGATCCGACCAGGTTAAGGATCCTCTATGCCCTGGGAACCGGGGAACTCTGTGTCTTTGATTTATCCGTTGTTGTGGGAGCCAGCGTATCTCTGGTCAGCCACCATCTGGCCGCACTCAAACGGGTACGGCTGGTGAAAGGCCGCCGGGACGGGAAGATTATCTACTACTCCCTGGACGATGACCATGTAAACAGCATAGTCCGCTATGCCCGTGAGCATTTGTCGGAATAGGAGATTTTTTATGAGTGAATGTTGTGAAGTTTGCGCGGCCGCCGCAGGCCGCAAGGCAGGGGATTGTTCGGGGAAGTCAAAAAAAATGATCCGCTTGGGATCATACGAGATTCCCCTTCGAAAGTTACAGGTTTTTGGGGCGGCCTTTGTCTTGTGGGCCGCCGGTTTTATCATGATGGAATTCTTAAAACTTTCAGGTTCGGCCCGTTTTCTGGCGCTGATCCCCCTCTTGGGATCCTACGGCCTTGCCGGGCTGCCTGTACTGCGGAATGCCTGGCGAAATATAAGGACAGGACATGCCATGGATGAAAATTTCCTTATGTCCATCGCTACTATCGGGGCCTTTGCCGTGGGAGAATGGGAGGAAGCCGCAGGCGTTATGATCTTCTATATGGTCGGGGAACTTATCCAGCAAATGTCGATAGAAAAATCCCGCGCCTCCATCGATACCCTTCTTGCCCTCAGGCCGGATACCGCCAGGGTAAAGAAAGGGGAAAACTGGGAAGAAATTCCTGCGGGCGAAGCGGTTCCCGGAGAGCGAATTTTGGTGAGGCCCGGAGAACGGATACCCCTGGACGGTCTTCTTGAAGAAGGCTCAGGCGCCGTGGACGCTTCCATGCTCACCGGAGAATCCCGGCCTGTCTCCGTTGTCCCCGGTTCGGAACTCCGTTCCGGCACACTCTCCCTGGATGCCGTCCTCGTCATGCGGGCCACCAAAAAAAGCGAAGATTCAGCCGCTTCCCGGATCATTGCCCTGGTACATTCCGCAGCGGAGGCCAAGGCCAAGCCGGAGCGCTTTATCACTGCCTTTGCCCGTTGGTATACCCCCATTGTGGTGGGGATAGCCCTTGCCCTCGCCTTTATACCTCCCTTCTTTATTCCGGGTCTTCCCTATTTTGAGGGCTTCAAACTCTGGTTATACAAGGCGCTGATCCTCCTCGTAATCTCCTGCCCCTGCGCCCTGGTGGTTTCGGTTCCTCTCGGCTACTTTGCGGGAATCGGCGGCCTTTCCCGCCGGGGAATCATGGTAAAGGGGGCGGCATATCTTGATGCCCTGCATTACACCCGCTATGTGGCCTTTGACAAGACAGGTACTCTTACCCGGGGTAGTTTCAAAGTGGTTTCCATCGAGGCCGCTCCCGGTGTCGAAGAGGACCTGCTGCTGGAAACCGCAGCGCTTGTGGAAAAGGAATCCAATCATCCCATCGCAAAGGCAATCTGCGAGTATGCCAAAGAGCAAAATATTCCGGAACGGGGCGACAATCGGAAACAAACGGAGGTTTCTTACCGGGAATACGCCGGAAAAGGAGTCGAACTGATAGTAACAGGCGGAAGCATTCTGGCAGGAAACCGGAATTTTCTTGAGTCCAGGGGAGTAAGCATCAGCCCATCTACCTTCTCCGGAACTACGCCCTCCGCGGGGCCGGAACAAAACGAATGTGAAGGCTCCTTTTCGGCAAACCTTAGTTCGGTGGAAGTTTCCAGAAACGGCGCCTACCTGGGCCGAATCTTTATCGGAGACGCAATAAAGGAAGGCGCCGCGGAATCGGTTGCCCAACTCAAGGGTCTGGGAATCGAAGATACGGTGATGCTTACCGGAGACTCCGAGGGGGCGGCCCTCTCTACGGCAGGACTGCTGGGTATCAGCCGGGTAGCCGCCGGGCTTCTGCCGGAAGACAAACTTGCCGAAGTGGAACAGCTTACCAGAGCCGGTACTACGGTCTTTGTGGGCGACGGCATCAACGATGCTCCGGTACTGGCCCGTTCGGATGTAGGAATAGCCATGGGAGCCGGGGCGGATGCAGCGGTGGAAGCGGCGGATGTGATCATCATGACAGGAGATCCCCGGCGGGTACCGGAAGCGATAAGCCGGGCCCATTATACCCGGCGAATCATCGTACAGAATGTGGCGTTTTGCCTCCTTGCAAAGGGGCTCTTCATCACCCTGGCAATAATGGGTCTGGCAAACATGTGGGTCGCCCTGATTGCCGATGTGGGAGTTGCCCTGGCGGCTATTGTAAACGCCACCAGAACCTTGCGTTAAAAATAAAGGAAAAAAAATTCAAAAAAAATCATATTTCCCCCTTTTTTTCTTAAAACTATGATAGAATTCCGGAAGAGTTTAACAATTCAAGCCTTTCTCCGCAGAGGGAAGTGTCTTGAGATTGGAGGGTTTATGAAACGTTTTCTGTTTTTTCTGATGGTGATTGCTCTGGCCGCAGCAGTGTATGGTCAAGACCAGTTACCGGAACACAGGTTCGCCACGGGAAGCTGGTCTATCCGGGGAGAAAGACTCTATCAGGATGACGCCAGGGCTCCTCTGGCCAAGGTGAACATCCGCTCCGATCAATCGGGCCCCATGATCTGGGAATTCAACGCCCGCTATGAATCCGGAGCGGAAGACGGACACGGCGGCTTCGGCCTCCATGTTTTTGGGGACAGTGCCTTTAGCGGGGCCGCCTGGGGAGCAGGGCAATCCTGGCTACTCTGGCTCAACTACGACGAGAATCCGCTGAACAGGAACATTCAGAGGGGCTTAAGCGGTCAAGTCTACCGCAGCTACTCAAATTCGCAGATGGATCTTGTAGCCAGTTACGACCTTAATCAGTATGCACAGTACCTTACCGATGAAAACCTTGCCGATCCGGTACCCTTCAGGATCACCATCAACGGAGACACCGGGGAAGTCCGGGTCTATGATCCTACCGATTTGTCAGGTTTCTTTTCTCTTCAGCTAAGCGGCAGACTTCCCACACGGGGAAGCTGGGCTGCCCTCCGCACCAACGGCATGAGAATGTCCTTCGGCGACGGGCTCTAAGCGTCCGCTTACTTGAGGATAACGGCCCGCGCCTAGGGAAGCGCTGATTAGCCGCATGTAATCAGCGTTACCCTGGAAAGCTGGGCCGTTTGTTTTTGTGGATGATCGATCCTTGTTTTCCATCCCTACAGCAGGGCATTGAGATCCACTTCCGCGGCGGTACAGGGCATGGTAATGCCCCAGTTTTCCAGCGCTTCCGGGTGAATTTCGCCAAACACTCCGATGAGATTTCCCCCACAGCGGATCGCCGCGGCCCGGCCCGGAATAAAACGGCTGTCACCGGACTCCTCCACCGTATAGTCCCTGTTGATGTAGTAGAAGAAGGTCTGCACTTGGGCGGCAATGGTGTTGAAATTCGCTTCCCGGCCGGCGTTGAGGAAGCCGAGAAACTGACGGGTTACCGCCCCCGAATTCTCTTTTTCGTCCCGGTAGACGAGCTTCCCGGTTTCAAAGATCCGGTGAGGATACACTGAGTGGCCTGAGACAGACTCGCTGGAAAGCAGGGAGGCAAGAATACTGTCCCGCACATACTCATAGTTTTCCGTCATTGGGTTGGATATCTGTATGATCCTTGAACCATCGCCCCGGACTTTTTCCACAAGATCCTTCCGGGAACCCAGGTAGTTGTAGATCATCTCCTGGTAGCCCATCCCGATCATGATCTCCTTTACCCGGCGGCTGAACAGGGTAATGGGCGTCAGCCGGCCCATGGTAAAGTCACGGGGCCGTTCAGGTTTAAAAGTCCCCAGCCCCCGGCCTATCATGACATCCTCCATCACATCGGCTGCATGGAGAAAGTCGTTCCTGTATTCGGGAGGCCAGGCCCGTATCCCTTCGGAGGGCATCGCAATCGCTTCGCCCCTGTCCGCCCCCCGTTCAACATCATCGGCAATTTCCGCCTTGACCCCCATTTTTTTCAGGGCGCTTACGCAGTCCACCGCCTCTATCCGTTCTCCAAGATACCTTTCGATCCGGTTGAGGGAACAGAATACCGGCTCCTGGAAATAATAGGGATTAACAACACTGCGTCCGAAAGGGGTATCAAATTCATACTCTACTTTCACAGGCTCAATGGTAAAACCCTGATCGGCAAGATCGCAGGCCACGATGGAAGCAGCCAGCGTTACCGCATGCTGATCGGTACCGGTAAGCTCCACAAAGAGATCCGTATCGCCAACCTGCACCGCCCCCAGATCCGCGGAATTGATGATGGGCGGATAGGAGAGAACCGCATCCTTTGCATCCACCAGCAGGGGATGGAGAGGTTCATGCTCCTGAATAAAGGCGTATTCCTTACCCTTGGGGTGCTGCTTCAAAATCTCCCGGAGAGTAAGCGGGGTATCCCACTGAAGGGGAACAAAAGACACCGAGTCAGGATCAACGGCCCTGTAATGAATTGGCCACTTCATAACGGCAATACGGTAAAGCCCCATGGAAATCATCCTGCGCTTCCGCCCGAAGTTCCAGGCCAGCTTCTCCTGAGTCTGGATCATATCCCGCAAACCTGCATCACTTATGGGCTTGCCTGTAGCTACAAAACCCGCAAGGAAGGGTCTTACCTTCTGTACCGATTTTTCTACGATAACCTTGTACCCGGCGGACTTCGGAGCCCCCGGCCGTGAAAAAAAAGGATATTCAGGAATGTTTCCCCCGTAATAGACCCTGATCTGCCGTGCACAGCCTGCGGTAGCCCAGAGATCGGGCCTGTTTGTATCGTTCAGTTCAATCTTGAGTTCCCGTTCCGAAGGGGGAAGGCTCTTGTCGCTGTCCTCATCCAGTTCCGCCTTGGCACAGCTCAGAGCCTCTTCAAGAAAATTCCGCAGGGATTCTCCCGTTTCCCGGCATTTATCTCCGGTGAGTGTATAAAAAACTTCCTCGTTAACATCAATTTTGGGCATAGTAAGAAAATAGTATTGAATTTGGGAGACAGGGACAAGGGGATTTTACCCGGAGATACATGAGCCTGTTCCAAACCCCGGGCGAGTTTTGGACAAGCCCTTGTTCTCTTTCAGCCTCTCATTTATCTCTGCGGCGGCTTTCCGCCCTTCCCCCATGGCGAGAATCACCGTGGCCGCACCGAGTACGATATCTCCCCCGGCATAAACCCTGTCCAGGGAGGTTTTCTGTACCTCGTTGACCACGAGGCGGCCCCGCCTGTCGGCCTGCAGACCGGGAGTGGTTTTTGAAAGCAGGGGATTAGGTTCGTTGCCCAGGGCGACAATAACGGTATCGCAACTAAAGCCGTATTCCGAACCTGCAATAGCGACAGGACTTCTACGGCCTGAGGCATCGCTTTCCCCCAGTTCAAACTTTTGAAGTTCCATGCCGGTAACCCGGCCCTTTTCATCTCCCAGAATTCTGTTGGGATTGCGGAGGAAATCAAAGATGATCCCTTCTTCCAGGGCGTGTTCCGCTTCCTCCGCGCGTGCGGGCATTTCCCCGCGTGTACGGCGGTAGATCACATGCACCTCGGCGGCCCCCAGGCGCAGGGCCATACGGGCCGCATCCATCGCCACATTTCCGCCGCCTATGACTGCCGCAACCCTTGAAAGGAATACCGGGGTGGCGGCCTTTTCGCGGTCATAGGCCTTCATCAGATTCGCACGGGTAAGATACTCGTTGGCGCTGAATACTCCCACCAGATTTTCTCCGGGGATGCCGAGGAATTTGGGAAGCCCGGCTCCCGCACCGATAAAGACCGCATCACAGCCGTCTTTTTCAAGAAACTCCGTGATGGTTCTGGTGCGGCCCGCAAGAAAATTGTTTTCGATTTTGACACCCATCTTCCGGAGACCTTCGACTTCCGCCTGGACGATGGCCTTGGGAAGACGGAATTCAGGAATGCCGTAGATCATCACGCCGCCGGCCTTATGAAAAGCTTCATAGATAGTAACACTGTGGCCTTCACGGGCAAGATCCGCGGCGGCGGTAAGGCCGGCGGGGCCTGAGCCGATGACGGCTATCTTCTTCCCGGTGGCGGCCTTTACCACCGGCAGGGTTACCGCACCCTGAGAGCGTTCCCAGTCCGCTGCAAAACGTTCCAGCCTTCCAACGGCTACCGCCTTTTCCGTATCTTTGAGGATCTTCCCCAACGTACACTGTTCCTGGCACTGTTTTTCCTGCGGACAGACCCGGCCGCAAACCGCCGGCAACAGGTTTGTTTCCTTGATAATATCCGCGGCAGCCTTGAAGTTTCCCGCCTGGATCTCCGCAATAAAACGGGGAATCGGTACCCCCACGGGGCAGCCCGCA
Organism: Treponema sp.; assembly: GCA_031268245.1. Taxonomy (GTDB): domain Bacteria; phylum Spirochaetota; class Spirochaetia; order Treponematales; family Breznakiellaceae; genus JAIRNJ01. Next base: position 7,987 of record JAIRXN010000216.1, read on the forward strand.
ATACACGGCGTATTTTTGCAGCCCAGACAGCGTTCCGCCTCAAGCCGGGCCTGGGCTTCGCCGTAACCCAGGGCAACTTCGTAAACATTTCTCCTGCGGACTTCCGGATCCTGTGCGAGCATCTGCTGGGAAGGGATCGCCATGCGTTCTTTCGCGGAAAGTTTCTCTCCCGCGGCTTTTTTATCCAGTATGGGTCTGAGCAGTTTCCCTGCTTCGGCCTCCGGAATTTCTCTGGTCTCCACGTCTTACCTCTTTTCCAAGAGCTTGTCCAAAACTCGCCCGGGTTTTGGACAAGCCCAGGTATTTATAAAATTGAAAAACTTCCGTTCAATTGTCCGGGCCCAAACTCAAATGACACTTGTGATGATCCTCATCTTCTTTTTCTTTGTATGAACGCATGCGGAGCATCATGTTTTCAAAATCCACCGCATGGCCGTCAAACTCCGGGCCGTCCACACAGACAAATTTGGTTTCACCCCCAACGGTAACCCTGCAGCCTCCGCACATGCCCGTACCGTCGATCATAATCGTATTGAGGGAAACCATGATCGGTACATCAAATTCCTTCGTCGTTGCGGCACAGAATTTCATCATGACGGGCGGGCCTATGGCTACCGTCATGTCCGGTTTCGGCTTCTCCGCGCAGTATTCCTTCAGGGGCCCGGTTACCAGGGCCTTGCGGCCGCAGGAACCGTCATCGGTAACAATGACAAGTTCGTCGGCAAAACGGCGCATCCGTTCTTCAAAGATCAGCAGCTCTTTGGTACGTGCGCCGGTAATAACCTTTACGGTATTGCCCGCCTCCTTCATTGCCTGAACGATCGGGAAGAGCGGCGCTACGCCGATACCGCCTCCCACGCACACCACGGTTCCAAATTTTTCAATATGGGTAGGATTGCCCAGAGGGCCCAAGATATTTTCCACATGATCCCCCGGTTCCTTCAGCGCCAGCTTGTGTGTAGTCGCCCCTACGGTCTGAAAGACCATGGTAATGGTTCCCGCAGCCGGATCAGCATCGGCGATGGTAAGGGGTATGCGCTCCCCCCAGTCGCTGTCAATCTGCACTATGATAAACTGTCCAGCCTTCCGCGCTCCGGCAATGAGGGGCGCTTCCACCCTCATCTCATAAACATCCGCGGAAAGCCGTTTTTTCGATACGATTTTATTCATGATAAAAAGATAATACAAAAAGGCAAAAAGAAAAAAGATCTGAAAACAGAGCCAAGGAGTTTTTCATCCATATTTCTGTACCGTCAAATTCCGCACCCAGCGTTCCTTGCCGAGAAAATGCCGGGCGATAAAATACTTGACAATATCGGTAAGTTTCACGATGCCGAACATGGATACAGGATGCATACTTGTGCAGAGGGCCAGAATGAAGCAGGCGGGCACAAAGAGGAAGGTATTCACGGACACATCGGCGTACATGCCCATGGCGGTGTCCCCTCCCGCACGGGAAATGGCCCACATGGAGTTGAGCAGAGCCCAGAAAGGCATGTAGAAGAGAATGACATAGATAAGGCCCAGGCTGATTGACCTGGCATTTACCGTCAGGTTGCTGAAGACCAGAGGGATGAGCAGGGTGGAAACTCCTACTCCCGCAATTGCTATAATAAATCCTGCGGCGGCGGAACCCGACTTGATCCATTCGGCGCGTTTGCGGGCCTCGTCGAGTTTGCCCGCGCCCAGGCTCCCCCCGATAAGCACCGCTGTGGTGGTAAAGATCCCTCCCCAGAGCAGGAAAAAGATATTGGCTATGGTCCAGGCGGCGGCCATGCCCGCAACTACCTCGGCTCCGCCTCGGCCATTGTAGAGCGCTGTCATGATGGTTTCGGAACTGATCCATGAGAAGTCCGAAAGGAACATCATGGCCGATTTTGCCATAATTTCCCTGATAAGCCGCCAGTTGACATGGAGAATCTTGCTGAAAGGGACAAAGAAAGGCGCCTTTCCCCGCTTTTTATCCCAGTACACATAGGTAATAAAGGCCGTCACCTCGACAAAGCGGGCAATGATGGTGGCAATGGCAGCCCCGCTCACCTCAAGCCGGGGAGCCCCCATGTTACCGTAGATGAGGAACCAGTTTCCCACAGTGTTGACCGCCGTAGCCGCGGCGGAGATAACCAGGGGCACGGAAGGCCGGCCGATCTCCCGAAAGGAGCTGCCTATCGCATTGGAGATCACCATAGGCAAGAGGGTAAATGAGGTGAGCCGTAAGTAAGTCGAACCCAGCTCCACGATTTCCGCCTGGACAGCGTTCCCCATGGTCATCATGGAGAGCATCGCCTCCGGTATGGTCCAGCAGAGGATAAAGTAGAGCGCCGAAACGGCAAAGCCGAGGAGTACCTTAAAGCGGTACGCCTGGCCCATGCCTTCCTCATCTTTTGCACCCATAAACTGGGCGAGGTATATGCCTCCGGCGCCTGCAATAACATTGATAAATACAATGTGGATAAAGTTGATCTGGTTTGCTACGTTTACCGCGGCCATGCTCACGTCCCCAAGGCCCGCAACCATGAAGTTGTCGATCAGGGAAACCATGCTCATGATGAGCTGCTGGAGCATAACAGGCGCGGCGATAGAGAGAGCTGCCCGGTAAAAACTAACGGGGCCAAAACGGAGTAGTTTCATATACTATAATCATAGTTGAAAGGACAGGGTATTTATAGGGGAGGAACTCTCTCGAAATTCGTCCATTTTAGATAAAATCACGTAAAAGGCCATTTTTTATACGATTTTTATTCAATGTCTTGACTTAAGCCTTGCCTATCATCCTGGTTATATTCTATAATTTTCTTTAGCTTTGTTAGGGGTTTTTCAAATCGATCCTGAAAATACCCCGTTTTTATCCATAAGGGAGTAAGTATTTATGAAAACCAAACGTTCAGGAAGTTCTTTCAATTCACTCAATTCCAAGCGAAAATTGGAATCGGTCTTCCTTTTTACCACGGGGAAGTGTAATGCCAAATGCGCCATGTGTTTTTATGCCAACGACATGGAGAAAGGGGCCCAAGATCTAAGCTTTGAAGAGATTAAAAAGCTTTCGGAAAGCGCCGGGGAATTCAAACGGCTCTGGCTGTCCGGAGGGGAACCCACCCTTCGGGACGATCTCCCCGAGATTATCGAGATGATCTACAAAAACAACCACATCACGGACTGCAATTTCCCCACGAACGGCATCAAAACAGATCGGGTTATTGAATGGCTCGCCCGGCTGCGCAAAAACTGTCCGGATATGAACATCTCCATTTCCATATCCCTGGACGGTTTTGGCCAGACCCACGATACCCAGCGGGGCATTCCCAGTTTTTACAGGGCCATCGAGACACTCCGGAAGGTGCATGAAAATTTCAAGGACGACGGCCATGTCCTCACCAATATCGCCACGGTAATTACCAGGTACAATATACAGGAAATAATCGACTTTGTGGCATGGGTCTACGGCCGTTTCCACATTTCTACCCATACCATTGAGGCCGCCAGGGGAGTTACCAGGGAAGACGGGGTAAAGGTGCTTACCGAAAAATCCCTCAGAGAAATTCAGGATCAGATTGCTCCTTACTATCTCTACTATGCCAAACGGATCGGTGAGGGAATGAATTTCATCGGCCGCGGCCTTACCAAATTCTTCTATGTGGGGCTCATGAGGGCCATGTACAATATCCGGGCCAGCAACCTGGAGAAGCCCACGCCCTGGAACATGGACTGTACCGCCGGGGAAACCACCTTGGTTCTCGACTATGACGGGCGTTTCCGCTCCTGCGAACTGCGGGAACCAATCGGCAAGGTTCAGGACTACAACTGTGATGTACAGAAGATCATGCAGAGCGATGCGATGAAGAAGGAAATTGAGACAATCGGTCACGGATACAAGGCCAACTGCTGGTGTACCCACGGCTGCTGGATCATGAGTTCTATCACCTTCAATCCCGGCAAGATGATCTCCATGCTGATAAAGGCAAACAAGGAAACCAAACGGCTTGCATCCGAGCATCCGGTAAGCATCGGTGAAGATGTGCTGGAGAGTCTGGAGAACAAGTATAAACTGGATCGGGCCAAGCTCATCGAAATCGGGCTTATCCCGGGTACTGCCGCTGTGGAAAAGCAGACGGCATAGCAGGGCAACAGAAATGAACATATTTCTCGCAAACAGGGGTTCTCAGGGAGATATTTATCCCTATCTCAGGCTAGCCCAGGAATTAACAGTCCGGGGGCATTTTGTTACGATCAGCATTCCGCGGATTTTTGAAAAACAGGCCAAGGAGGCGGGAGTAAATTATGTGCTCCAGGCCATGGACGATATTGCAGGAATGCTGTCGGAAACGCCGGATACCAAGGCTCTTCTTAAATGGATGCATGGGGTGGTAGAGGATCAGTTCGATGAGTATATCCCCCTGCTGGAAAAGCACGATATCTTTGTCTGCGGCAACACGGAGTTTTCCGCGGGGAGCATTGCGGAATACTGCAAAAAGCCCATCATTCGTACAGCATTCGGGCCTTTCCTCCCTTCAAAAACAATCTCGCCCCCCGCAATGCCCTTCCCCACTGCCAAAAGGATATTCATACCCCTGCTCTGGGCAATGCTCAACGGCGGGCTTAACATGATGATTCTTAAAACGATCAACAGGCGGCGCAAGGCCCTGGAACTCAAGACAATCAGGAGCCAGACCAGCCATGCCCCGAAAACCGCGGATAACTTCCTTATGTATTCCAAATATCTGGGCAATGTGGATACAGAGTGGCCCTATAAATGGAATATCGGAGGCTATGTCTTTAACGACAGTTTCCCCTACGAGGAGCAGGCGCTCAAGGATGTATCGGCCTTTATCAAAAAAGACGCAAGGCCCACGATCTTCTTTACTCTGGGTTCCTGCAATGCGGAAGAAAGAGACCGCTTTGCCGAACGGCTTTTTGATATTTGCTGCCGGCATAGTTTCAAACTTGTGGTAGGCTGCGGCTGGTGGAAGGTGGGGACTCATCTTCACAACAAGGAGAACCTCTACCTTCTGGACAAGGCGATTCCCCACTGGTTTATTTTCCCCTCCTGCGATGCAATTATTCACCACGGCGGAGCCGGTACTACCCACAGCGTCGCCCGCGCGGGGAAGCCCCAGATGGTGGTTCCGCTTCTTATCGATCAGTTCTACTGGGGCCAGCGGGTCAAAGAATTGGGCATCGGGCCCGGTTCGGTAAAGATGAAGACCTCAATCAAACCTGCCTCAGCAGGTAAGGCTTCCTCTCTTGAAGAGAAGGTACTGGATCTGGTAAACAATCCTGTATACAAGGAGAACGCCGCCCGTCTGGGGGAACAGATCCGCAGCGAGAAGGGCCTTGAAGAAATTTGCAAACATATTGAATCCTACGCATCAAGCCTTGTATCCAATTCGGAATTGGCGGTAAATCAGTAATCGGATAAGGAACTGCGGGATCTGCAGCTTAGGAGCTTGTCTTTGCGGCCTGTTCCAGAATATTTTTGTCCTGAAGCAGTTGCCGGTTATCCGGAAACTCGGCAAGAGCGGATTCCAGAATCCGGGTCGCCTCGTCGAATCGGCCTTTGTTAAAGGCTGCGGCAAAGGCATTGTGAATATCCGAAACCCGGTTCCCCTTGAGAACCGCCAGATTCGCCTCAAGCTCCCTGTTTGGGCCGTAGCTGCGCAGGGCTTTTTCCAGATAATCAATACCTGCAAGCCAGTTCTTTTTGGAGGAAAGAAAACCCGCCGTTTTTCCGATGACAAAAGTCCGCAGCTCTCCGGCCCGTTTCGGCTGTAAAAACCCATCCTTTTCGGCGCTGTCTATGGCAGAGAGAAGCTCAGGCTCTTCGGAAGCCTCTCTGATCTTCCTGGAGCGGTCGCTCAGTTCCGCGGCATAGATCATGCCCGGAATCTCTTTCTGTTTTTCGGCGCCGATCCGATCCCGGTTTTCCTCAAAGGCCCTATGCGCTTCGGCAAATTTGCCGCTTTTACAGAGTTTTACGATCAGGTTGTTTGCAGCCGCATCGGTAAATTCCTGCCAGCGGGCCTGATCGGGAAAAACAGCTTCCGCCGCTTTGGCCCAGGCCAGGGCTGTGTCTTCCTTCCCCTGCTTCATAAGATACGCACCGTAATTGAAAATTCTGTCCATCATATCATCGTCCGGGTTGGCGAAAATGGGACTGGAGACCATTTCCTTCCTCTCCCGGAGAAGATCTGCCCGGCTGATAGCCAGAGGTATTGCCTCGGCATAGCGGTTTTTACTTTCCAGGTCTGCAATACGGTTATGTATGATCAGGCTGAGGAGTTCCAGGGGACTTATTTCCGCCCTGTCGCGGTAATTCCGGGCGGGAACATAGGCAAAACCGGTAGATTTCCCGAATTGATCATGGAATTCCTTGCGGTTTCCCGGATCAAAACCGTAGGGATTGGTTGTTTCTACGTCGATCCACTCGTTTTCCACCCGTACTTTTGCAAAAGCATGGTCTTTTGTCACTACACCCTGGATTTCAAGGCCCGCTGCAGAGGCAAAGGTAAGGTAAAAAACCGCGGAAGAAACACAGTTATAGCTCCCCCTGCTCAAAAGAGTATCGATTCGGGTCTGCAGAGCCGAGTAGTTTTTAAGAAATTTCCTGTGCATCCAGCGGAGCACATACTCACCCCTGTCCTTTTCGGCGGAAGGCAAATCCGCTGAGGCAAGCATCTCCGCCACAGCGTCTTTTATTCGCGTGAGATTGGCATCCATGGAGCCGGAGGCCGCAGCTTCTCCCGTTAGGGAAGCCCAGAGGCCGATCTCCCCATAGTCTTCCCAGTCATAGTTTCCCTGCCGCCCGTACTCAGCGGCTTTGGGATCGGCTTCCAGCAGAGGAAAATTCTGGGCCGAAAGGCCGGATAGTCCGATACCCAGACTAAAAAGAAAAAAGAGATAGAGCTTCTTGCAAAACCCGGTTAGTGCGGACCTGCGGTCCGATGCAGAAGCTTTTGCAGTTTTTCGCCCTACGGGCTGCAAAACTGAAGTTTTGAAAGAGACTCGATATACAGGGCTTTTCATAATTCCAATAATACAATTAAAATGATAGAGATAAAATGGCTGATACACAAACACAAACCGCCGATTTGATAATAATCGGCGCGGGGCCCGCGGGGCTTACGGCGGCCCAGTACGGCGCCAGGACAAACCTCAAAACGCTTATCATCGAACAGCTTGCCCCCGGCGGCCAGGCCCTGCTCATCGGTGAACTGGAAAACTATCCCGGTTATCTCCACCGTGGAGAGGGGACGCCTTCGGGCTTCGATTTTGCCCAGGATCTCCAGAAACAGGCCGAACAATTCGGGGCCTCCTTTGTGTATGATACGGTCAATTCTCTTAAAAAAGAGGGCGGCAGCTTTATTTCCGGAATGGCAGGGGGAAAACTCCTCAGCGCCCCGGCGGTTATCCTTGCAACAGGCTCCAAACCCCGGCTTCTGGAAGTTCCCGGAGAGAAGGAATTCTTTGGCCGGGGAGTTTCCTACTGCGCTACCTGCGATGGGCCTTTCTTCAAAGGAAAGAAGATGTTTGTTATTGGCGGCGGGGATGCCGCGTGCGGCGAGGCCCTCTATCTTTCCCGGCTGGCAAGCAAGGTCGTGCTGGTGCACCGGAGGGATCGTTTCCGGGCTCAGGCCTCCATTGCCGAACAGGTACTTAAAAACCCTGCCATCGACATACGCTTCAACACGGTACTTCTCGAGATTCGGGGGAAAGAATCCAAACGGGTACATTCCGTTATTTTGGGGAAGTCCTCCGGAGAAGACTCCTATGAAGAGGAAACCGATGCCGTCTTTATCTTTGCGGGAACCATTCCCCAGACAGGCTTGCTCAGAGTACATGAGCTTCCCGGCCTGGCCTTTGACGAATCGGGCTATGTCATAACAAGTCAGAATATGGCTACCGGTTTGCCCGGCCTCTTTGCCGCGGGGGATGTCCGGGCCGGGACTTTCCGGCAGGTGGTAACGGCCTGTGGAGACGGAGCCTCGGCCGCCCACAGCGCCGCCCGTTATATCGACGAACTCAAGGGCTCCGCATATTGATGAAGACTGTCAAACTTCTCTTTCTTTTAAGCTTGTTTTCCGCCCTCCGGGCCCACATTCCCGCACTTTCATTTGAAGATCCCCTGCCGCCTGAAACACTGGCGCTTGAACTGACCCGCGCCATGAGCGACGAAGAAGCCCTGGCCCAGGTTTTTATGCTGGGTTGGGTGGGAGCGGAGCCTTCGCCCCTCATCATGGACTGGATCAGGGATAGACATATCGGCGGGGTAAAGATCTTCGGCTGGAATACCGGAGACACCCGGCGTCTTGCTCAAACGGTGGGAGAACTGCAAAAGGCAAGCCTCGCCGGGGCTTACGGCATACCTCTCCTTGTGGCTACCGATCAGGAAGGGGGCTGGATACGCCATGTAAAGGGCAGCACCAGCGAAACTCCGGGAAACATGGCCATAGGGGCCTCCGGTGTCCCCAGGGATGCGTACCTTTCCGGTTACTATATAGCAAAGGAACTGGCGCTCCTGGGAATCAACATGAACTTTGCACCCGCGGTGGATCTCTTTACCAACAGGGAATCCACTCTTATCGGGACGAGGGCCTTTGGAAGCGATCCGGTACGGACGGGAATTCTGGGGGCCGCCTTTATGAAGGGGCAGCAGGCCGCCGGGGTGATTCCTACCGCCAAACATTATCCCGGCCACGGGGATACGGGCTTGGATTCCCACGGGGTACTGCCCCGGATCGATGCAAGTTTTGAAGTGCTCTGGGACAGGGAACTGAGCCCCTACCGGATAATGGCGAAGGAAGGACTTCCCGCGGTGATGAGCGGCCACCTTTCCTTTCCAAATACACAGGCTGCCGGTGCGCCGGCATCCCTTTCATCATACTTCCTGGACGAGGTACTGAGGGAACGGATAGGCTTTAAGGGACTCATCATCACCGATGATCTCATGATGAACGGAGCTACCGCCTGGGCGGGAAGCCTCTCCAGGGCGGCACGGCAGGCCCTTATGGCGGGAAACGATGTAATCATGCTGTCCAAAACCCCCAGTCTCTTCGATCCTGTGTGGACGACCCTGCGGGAGGCCATGAAAACCGATGAAGCTTTCCGGGATCGCGTGAGGGATGCATGCCGCCGGACGCTGAAATTAAAGCTTCAATATCTGAGGGGAGAAATTTCGGTTCCCCCTGTACCGGATCTGAAAAAAATTGAGAACGAGCTTCCCGATCCAAAAGGTTCGGCCTTTTTCCTGGATCTGGCGGCCCGGAGTGTTACTGTGATAAAGTCCGCGGCGATCCCCACGAACACCGAAGAAGCGGGCAGGGTGCTGCTGGCCGGCCGGTATGAAGACTTTTTCCAGGCAGGAAGAAGAGCCTTCCCCGGAGCCGTTTCCTACTGGTATTCCTCATCGCGGGGAACTTCGGAACTTGTCTCCTATGTCCGCAGCGCCGATACCATCATCTTCTGCCTTTCCGACGGGGCAGACCTTCCCATGTTAAGGAGCCTTGAACCCCTTAAAAAACGGATCATCGTTCTTTCGGTCTTAAATCCTGTATATCTGGAGCAGGTCTCCTGGGCGGATGCGGTTCTTGCAGTCTACAGCTATGCTCCGGAATCCTTTGTTGCGGGCTTTTCCGTCATTCTGGGCCGTATTCCCGGCCGGGGAAGGCTTCCCTATGAATAAAACTGCCGGAAGGCGGCGCTGGCGCAAGATCGGGGACAGGGAAGCTCCGGCGGCCGAATCAATACTGCGGAACAGGGAGAAGTTCTGTGTCGGGGCTTCCAGCCGTTTCCTCCGCCGGGGAGAACCGGGGAATCATGTATGGGCTCTGGATGAAGAGGGACATTTTAATGCCCTGCTGATCCATTGGAAACAGTCCCTCTTCCCGGTCTTTAATGGAAACCTGAACACGCCTCTGCCGAAATTCTTAAGCCGCTTCCTTTTTAAGGTGCATATCCATTCGATACAGGGCCTCTCTCAGGAGGAATTTTCCCTGGAACAGGGCATGAGCGCCCTGGGCTATGATATTAACGAAAGCCTCGACTATGACCTTATGGCGCTGGACAATCCGCCTGACAGGGAAAACCTCTCTGCCGGGCCGCCGGGACTGATCATCCGCGCCCCGGACATCACCGACATGGACGCCCTCTTTGAATTACAGGCAGCCTACGACAGGGAGGAAGTGCTCCCTTCCTTTTCCCGCTTCAATCCGGCTGCCTGCCGCTTCAATCTGGAACAGATAGTAAAGCATGAACGGATCATGACGGCGGATTACAAAGGCCGGCTTGTGGGGAAGATCAACACAAGCGCCGTTTCTTTTACCCGTTGCCAGATTGGGGGGGTGTATGTGCATCCCGATTTCCGGGACCTGGGCATCGCCCGGCGGATGTGCGCAGAATTTTCCTTAAACCTTTTCAAACAGGGCTGGGGAATTTCCCTCTTTGTAAAGAAACGTAACGCCGCGGCCCGCCGGGTTTACAGCCGCATCGGTTTCAGATCCGAGGCAGACTACCGTATCGCCTACTTCAAGGATTAAGGAACGTGTGGGCCGCGGCCCGCCGTTTACTGTACCCGCAGAATGTTCCTGCCGGGGTCGTGGTTTTCGATGGCGGTAACGATTCCCTCATAGGTGAACTCATCGCCGGGGGTGTCCCGCACAAAACAATACGCTTCGCGGGGTTCTCGCGTTCCGGCGGGAAGGACATCCTTGATGTCGCCGGGCTGCACGATGATGTCCGTTCCCTGCCGTTCGTTCCGGTAGCCGTCCCCGTGATTGAGGGTGATGAAAAAATACTCTTCGCCGTCCGTTGGGTGGGTAACGCATGAAGACAGGGACAGGGGAAAGGTAATCCCCAGCCCGTTTTTGGTGTATAACTGCCCTTTGACAAATTGATGTTTCATGCCGGGCCCCCCTTGCGCTCCCGCCCGTGTCATACCATTCCCCATTTAAAAGTCCCCCCTATAGCCCAAATCCTTGAGCCGCTGGCGGGTGGCAAG
>JAIRXN010000235.1 GCA_031268245.1 Treponema sp.
GAGATCTGAAAAACAGTAATCTCCGCTTCATCATCATACTCGATAAAACGGCCCCTGGCGACAATCTCGTTCTTTCTGTCCTCCAGCGTGGCGTTTCCCTCAAGCCGGGCGACCTTAAGCTTGCGATCGTAGCGCAGCCGATCGGTACGAAAGACTATCTCTTTTTCTTCTTCGATGCCTTCAACCCCGCCGGTACAGTCGATAAACTGGTTGTCATCTCCCTGGATCTCTATCCGGGCAGCCTTGAGGAGCAGGTTATCGGAACGCACCTCCGCATTTCCGGTAAGTACGGTAATCTCCCGCCCCACGGCCTTGGAACCCTGCATACGGTCGGCCTTGAAAGTAAAAGTATCCGCAAAGGGATACCAGGGGAGCAAAAAAATCATGACAGCAAAAAAAACTTTTCTCATTTCGCCCTCATTGGACTTGTTCAATAACTTCACCCGGCTCTTCGGCCTCTGCTTCATTCGGCTCTGCTTCAATTACTTCTTCTTCTACTATTTCCTCTTCGCTGTTCACTAAATCTCCCTCTTCTTCCTCTTCCTCGTCGTCATGAATGTAGGTACCGGAAAGCCCGCCTTCAAAACCCCAGGTACGGCTGCGGGCATTGGCGCTAAAACCCCAGCCCGAAAAACTGGTACCGTTTTCCCGGAGTATCCTCACCTCATCTTCAGGATTACCCGAAAGCACGCGATCCTTGTCATGCCAGTGAAGCCGTCCGGTTTCCACGGTAAAATCTTCGGACTGTACGGAAATCTGCACTCCGTCTCCCAATTCAACGTTGCCGGATTCCAGTTCTACCTCTGCTGTTCCTGCCCGGCCTCTCGCATTGATCTCCTCTCCATGCCGGTCAAACTGTTCAAAGGAAAAATTTTTAAGGTCAACGATCTGTTTATCCTCGTAACGCTCCACCAGTTCCGCCATAAAACGCACCTGGGGGTCGCCTTTCCGTACCCGCACATAGTCTACATCGTTCATCACCAGATCCGGCCGCTCGTTTTCAAGTTCCCCCGTGTCGCCGTAGTCAAAAGAACAGGCAAGAAACCAAAAGACTAAAAAAAAGAGGGGCAGCGCATATTTCACGGCAAAATCCTCACTGCGCTCCTTTGGAGCGTACATCCCGTGCCGCGGCAATAAAGTCCCGGAAAAGAGGAGCGGCGGAAGTAGGCTTGGATTTGAATTCCGGATGGAACTGCACGCCCAGGCCCCAGGGGTGATCCGGCCATTCCACGCACTCCACCAGCTTACCGTCGGGGGTAAAGGCCGCAAGCCTCAAGCCCGCTGCGGACATCTCCTGACGGTAGCGGTTGACAAATTCATAACGGTGCCGGTGCCGTTCCCTGATGTCTTTATCCCCATAGGCCGCCAGAATAAGAGTATTCTGTTCGGCAACACAGTCCCAGTTTCCCAGCCTCATGGTGGCCCCGTAGGCGGTAATGTCTTCCTGTTCTTCCATAAGGCTTACCACCGGGTGCCGGGTTTCCTGGTTAAACTCGGTGGAATCCGCATCCTCCAAGCCCAGGACATGGCGGGCCCAATCTATCACCATGATCTGCATACCAAGGCATACACCGAAATAGGGCACCTTGTTGAGCCGGGCCCATGCGGCAGCCTTAACCATACCGCTGATCCCCCGTTGTCCAAAGCCGCCGGGCACAAGAATCCCGTCAACGCCGCCGCCTTCCGCTTCGGGCCCCAGAATGGAATCTACATTATCCAGACCTTCCAGCCGGGAAGAATCAATTTTAACAAGCTCTACTTCGACACCCCCTTCAAGGCCGGCATGGAAGAGGGCTTCATACACCGATTTATACGCATCGTGGAGTTCCATGTACTTACCCACAATACCGATCCGTACCTTGCCTTTCCGGGCGGCAAAACGTTCCATCATGGAACACCATGAACTCAAGTCTGCATGGCGGCTTACCACACCCATCCGGCTCAGCACCACCTGATCGAGTTTCTGTTCAGAGAAGATCAGGGGGATCTCGTAGATGGTGGTACTTACATCGTAGGAGGTAAAAACAGCATCGGGGGCCACATTGGTAAACAGGGCAATCTTGCGCCGCGTGGCTTCGTCCAGCATCACCGGAGCCCGGCAGATGAGAATATCAGGCTGAATTCCCTGTTCCTGCATTGCCTTGACCGAGTGCTGGGTAGGCTTGGTCTTGAGTTCCCCGCCCGCCACTTCGGGAAGGAGAGTTAAATGGACGGAAAGCACATTTTCCCGGCCCATTTCATGGATGATCTGCCGGGCGGTTTCCAGAAAGGGAATAGATTCAATGTCCCCTACCGTTCCGCCAATTTCCACAATTATAACATCGGTGTCGGGATCTTCCTTGGCCACCGCAAGAATCCGGGCCTTGATCTCGTCGGTGATATGGGGGATCACCTGGACACAACGGCCCAGATAACGGCCTTCCCTCTCCTTGCGGATTACCGCATCGTATACTTGCCCGGTGGTAATTGAATTGGCTCTGGAAAGAGGGCTTTTGGTAAAGCGGGCATAGTTTCCCAGGTCAAGATCCGTCTCGGCGCCGTCATCGGTAACATAAACTTCCCCATGCTGGTAGGGACTCATGGTTCCCGCGTCCACATTGATATAGGGATCACACTTCACCATACGGACATTCAATCCCCGCCCTTCCAGCAGCGCGCCAAGGGAGGAAGCAGCAACCCCCTTCCCCAGGCTGGAACACACCCCGCCCGAGACGAAAATAAACTTGTTCATGTAGAAGAATTATCTCAATCGTCCCTGCTTTGGTCAATATCAATTATCCTCATTGACATTTTTGTCCGGATTCATAGACTAGATAATATGGGTGAAGTTGTTTTTTTTACCGATGCCGACTTTGAACAGTACCGGACACTCATATACAACGAGAGCGGTATCCATTTTACGGCCTCAAACAGATCTATTCTGGAGAGCAGGCTCAAGGAACGGCTGCGCGACAAACCCGGGGTTACGGTAAAAAATTACTATGGCGTCATTATCAAAGACAAAGAAGAACTCAAAGATTTCCTTGACGCCATAACCACTAATCTTACCCGGTTTTTCCGGAATCAGGCCCATTTTGATGCGTTGGAACACCATGTGGTTCCGGAATTGATGAAAATCAAGCAGGGGGGCCTTACAACCCTCAAGATCTGGAGTGCGGGCTGTTCCACCGGAGAAGAACCCTATACTATCGCCATGCTGATGAGCGAGATCCTCCCCCCGCCCTGGAAATTTGAGATTGTAGCCAGCGATATAAGCCTTAAATGCCTCATGACTGCCAAGGAAGGCTTCTATGCCGATGCCCGCATTGCCGGCATCCCCGATCTCTACCTGAAAAAATACTTTGACAAGGCGGAGGGAGGCTACAAAGTCAAGCCGGATCTGATGAGCAAGATCCGGTTTGACTATCACAATCTTAAAAATGATTCGGGTCTGCGGAACCTTGATGTAGTTTTCTGCAGAAACGTAATAATTTATTTTGATGAGGCTGCCCAGGCCACGGTCATGAGCCGTTTCTGGGATTCCATGGCGTCAAAATCCTTCCTTTTCATTGGTCATTCTGAATCCCTGTTCGGCATGAACACCAAATTCGAGTTTATAAAAACCCAATGGGCAACTTTGTATCGCAAATTTACATAACCGGAGCATATCGTGGGTGACGAAATTCGTGTATTGATTACAGATGATTCTGCGCTGATGCGTAACCTGATCGGCAGGATGGTGGAAGCCACGCCGGGACTTGTGGTTGCAGATAAAGCCATGAATGGACGTTTTGCCCTGCAGAAGATACCCCGTGTAGAACCGGATGTTATCGTCCTGGATCTGGAGATGCCTGAAATGAACGGCGTCGAATTCCTCAAGGAACGGAAGAAGATGGGGATCTCCATTCCGGTGGTCATTCTGTCTTCTATTGCTGCCCGCGGGGCGGAGATAACCATGGAGGCCCTTGCTCTGGGAGCCAGCGACTTTATCCAGAAACCTTCAGGCTCGGTGTCGGAAGATCTCCATGTAGTAAAAGATACCCTTACCGGTATGCTCATAGGCTACGGCGGCGCATACCGGCGCAGCCAGGGCAGAAAAGTTCTTTCCCCCGGTGAATATCCCAAAAAAACGGGAAGTGTCCCTTCCAGTATCGAAAGCATCCTCAATCCCAAACCGGTCAGCCCTGCCATGGCCCCGGCGCCCCTCCGCAAGCCCGGTAAAACCGAGATAATCGCCATCGGCATATCCACCGGAGGCCCCGATGCCTTACGGGTGGTTTTTTCCAAACTTGATGCGGATCTTAAGGTTCCTATTGTCGTTGTTCAGCACATGCCTCCGGGCTTTACCAACGAGTTTGCCAAGAGTCTGGACAGGATATGTCCCCTGGAAGTCAAGGAAGCCGAAGAAGGCGATCTGATAAAACCCGGACGGGTTCTCATTGCCCAGGGGAATAAACACCTGGAAGTGGAGAAAAAATCTCTGGCATCAATAGCCCATCTGTCCGATGCTCCCCTGGTTTCGGGGCATAGACCCAGCGCGAACGTACTTTTTGAGTCTGTTGCAAAATCCTACCAGAATCACGCCCTGGGAGTGATCATGACCGGCATGGGCCGGGACGGGGCCGAAAATTTGGGAATGATCTACCAGGAAGGGGGCATGACCCTCGGGCAGGATGAACATAGCGCCGTGGTGTACGGCATGCCCAGAGTGGCTTATGAATTGGGCAATGTAATGGAACAAGTCAGCCTGGAAAATATGGCCCGCAGAATCTGCGATGTGGCTAAGACCGCGAGATAGTCCAGCGGTTATCGATTTTTTCAAACCGGGAAGCTTCTATATTCATAACCCGGCCGTCTTCGGAGGCAAGTTTCAACTGCCCCAGAACCACATTCACCTCAATGACCTTCCACTGTTCCCCTTCGACGGAAAGCCGCGCTCCCTCCTGGGGCATAAGCCGCCGCTGTTCGTTGTAGAAATTGTGTTCATAGGACAGGCAGCAGAGAAGTCTGCCGCAGGGGCCTGAAATTTTCATGGAATTGAGGGAGAGATTCTGATCTTTGGCCATCTTGATAGAAACGGCCCTGAGTTTGTCGCATACCGAATGACAGCAGTAGGCCCTGCCGCAGACTCCCAGGCCGCCGACTACCCTGGCTTCGTCCCGTATCCCAATCTGCCGCAGTTCTATCCGGGCTTTGAACACGCTCACAAGATCTTTTACCAGATCCCGGAAATCCACACGGTTTTCGGCGGTAAAGAAGAAAAGTATTTTGGACTCTTCCAGAAGATAATGCACCGACACCAGTTTCATATCCAGCCGGTGGTCTTCAATCTTTTTCCTGCAGACAGAGAAGGCTTCCGCCTCAAGCTCCCTGTTGCATCTGGCTTTTTCCAGATCTTCGTCCGTAGCAGGACGCTCAATAAGGGCTATTTCCCCGGAAACCCTGCCGCCGTCACGGTTCAACGGGCCTATCACCTGGGCCAGATCCCTGCCGTAACGGGTAGGCACCAGCACCATATCACCGCGGCTTAAAGGATCGCCTTTGTAAAAAGCGAGAAAAGTATCATGGGAATAGAAAAGCCTCAAATGGTAGATGGGCGCATCAAGTCCCAGTGTATCCTGCCCAAAACCGACAATAACGTCTTCCGTATCCGCCTCAGAAGGCTTGTCTTCCAGAAAACTTATATCCTCATCTATCTCTTCGTAATCGTCACTCATCACTGCACCTTTCTTTTCAAAAACTATCCTGCTATTGTATCATATCTACCAGAAGGCCGTTTATCTCTTCAAGCCGCCCTATAATCCCAAGCTGCACCGTCTGTCCTGCAAGAATCTCGGCGGCCAGCTTTTCCAGTTTTTCGTCCACCACACGGATCTGGCGGAATATGGTCTGTTTCCACTCGGTTTCCGGCCCCCGCTTTACCTTTTTCTTAACGCCTTCAATCTCGGCAAATTCATAACCGTTTTCCACCACATAGTACATAAAGTTCCGTACCGCCTTTTTGTAACGGACGATTTCATCCGGATGAGGGTGGTTCTTGAGATCGTCTCCGGTACTCCGCACTTCGCCGAGAAGCGCCTGTACCGTTTCTTCGGAAACAGGCAGATTCCGGAGCGCTTCCGTACCTTCTTCAGTTTCCTGCATCTCCAGCAGGTTCCGAAACGAAGGGCTCCGTACTCTTTCCTTTTCCTTGGCCCTGGTTTTTTCCGAACGGGCATTCAAATATGCCAACGGATTGGTGAACAGCGAACCAATGCCTGAAGGATCGATATTAGCCATAAGGCTTTGTAAAGGCAGGCAGGGCGGAATGGAGTCCCTGGGCATCCCGGTATTCCGCCAGCACTTTTTCCCATAGATCGCCGGTAGGGCAAACCCATACACGGCCGTGGATAAGGCATCCTTCATCCGCCTGGATACGGCGGGTAATGACATCCCCCATGATCAGGGCTGTGGAAAGAACGATAAGCCTTTCACTGGCAATGACATTCCCGATAACCACGCCGCCGATGGTAACCGAAGTACCGGTAACATCGCTCTTCAGCCGCGCCTGTTCCCCGATCACCACTCGTCCTCCGGCATTGAGCTTACCCCGGATATTGCCGTCTACCCGTGTAAAGCCCCCGGCATCAATATCTCCATTGACAGAAGTATTGGGGCCTATAATGGTGTTGATGGAAAAATCTTCGCGCTTGCTGACGGACATGCGGCTCAGGAGCCTTTAACGGTTCGGCTTTGCAATGGCGGAACGGATATTGATGTACTTGTAGGGATCCACCACATCGGAACCGATATGCACCTCGTAATGGAGATGGGGGCCTGTTGAAAGACCGGTATTCCCGATATAACCGATGGTCTCACCCTGCTGTACCCGCTGACCCGCCTTTGCCTTGGCATATTGAAGATGCGCATAACGGGTATAGTAGCCGTGCTTGTGTTTAATGATAATGTAGTTACCGAAGCCGTCCTTGTCAAAATCAATAGTTACAACCTGACCGTCTGCGGTTGCAACAACCGGATCTCCCTGACGGTATGTGGAAAGGTCGATACCCTTGTGGATATAGTACTGACCGGTAAAAGGACTCTCATTCTGTCCGAAGTACATGCTGATGTGCCCGATTCCGCCCTTGATCGGCCAGATACTGGGGATCTCGGTCAAAAGGGCGCTCTGGGAGTTAAGCATGGCCCCAATCTCCTTGACCGGCTCCACTGCGGAGGAGAGGAAACCGGAGAGACGGCGCACGTCGTCCACTTCCTGAAGCAGTCCGTCGGGAGTTTCCTTCATATCAAAAAAGAAGGAGAGATCTCCCGGAGCCGCCGTCCCTTCCCGGCCTCTTACTTCCGCTCCCAGTGCGTCAAGGGTGCCGGAGAGGGCCGATTCAAAACCTTTCGCTTCCTTGAGCAAAACAGCGGTTTCATCCCGAAGCTGATCCAGGCTGGCCTGAACGTCCTGAAGGCGGCTGTTCTTATTGCTTAGAATTCCTCTGGCGTTGCTGTAGGAAGCCCCATACCAGACAAGGGCGGCAATAAAACCGGCCATGACCAGAAAAAAGCAGCAAATTGAAAAAACGGTGATGTGGAGGCTGTAGACCTTTTTTTCCGAATGGGGAACAAAAACAACGGTATAACGGTGGATTAAGGCCCTGCCGATGGCCCTGAAAAATGCAGAAAAAACCCTGGTCACGGCTATGGCCGCTTCCTTTACCCTCTGAACCAGACTGTTTTCAAAGCGTTTATACTCATGGACTGAAGCCACTATTCACCTCATACAAATTATTACTCTTCATTCTACCTTGACTCCGTTAACTCTGTCAACTTTTATATAAAAATCGGCATAATCAGAGCGCTTTATAACCGGATTCAATAGCCTGGACGTTCAAGGGAATGAATTTATGCTTGTCGGGACTGAAAAAATGTTCCAAAATACCCTGAATTCCATTAACCGACAGGGCTCCGGTAAGCTTTGCCATGGCTCCCAGGGCCACCATATTGGCAATTCGTATATTCCCAAGCTTTTCGGCAAGCCCCGTAGCCTCCAGTTTGACAACTTTTATGTCTTTCCGGCGGGGATCTTCCTTTACCAGGCTTGAATTTATCAGCATGAGTCCCCCCGGCTTGAGACTTTCCTCGCAGAGGGGCAGGGAATCGCCGTTCATCACGAGAACCGAATCGGGACGGGTTACCAGGGGGCTGGCGATCTCCCTATCGGAAACAATAACACCGGCCCTGGCGATACCGCCCCGTTTTTCGGCTCCGTAAAAGGGGAAAAAGCTGACATTCTTCCCCTCTTTCATGGCGCAGTACACCCATATCTGTCCCAGAGAGATGATTCCCTGACCGCCAAAGCCTGCAAAAAACGATTTCTCTGTCATTATATACCTCTACAGTGTGTTTTTGATTTCGCCCAGGGGGAAAACCGGGATCATGTTCTTTTCAAGCCACTCTACGGACTGAAGGGGCTCCATACTCCAATTTGTGGGACACTGGGAGAGAACTTCCACCATGGTGAAACCCTTGCCCTGCATCTGCGCCTCAAATGCCTTTTTGATGTACGTTTTGGTCTTGCGTACATTGGCCGCATTGTTCACCGCTCCCCTGGCAATGTACCGGCTGCCTTCCAGCGTTGCCAGCAGTTCCCCGACCCGGATGGGATAGCCCATACCCGCGGCATCGGGGTCACGGCCATTGGGAGCAGTAGCCGCCTTCTGGCCTACCAGCGTGGTGGGGGCCATCTGGCCTCCGGTCATGCCGTAAATGGCGTTATTCACGAAGATCGTGGTGAATTTCTCTCCCCTGTTGGCCGCATGGATCATCTCCGCCGTGCCGATGGCAGCCATGTCGCCGTCACCCTGGTAGCAGATTACCAGCCGGTCGGGGAGCACTCTTTTGATGCCTGTGGCCGCGGCAGGCGTCCTCCCGTGAGGGGGCTGCACCGAATCGAAATCAAAGTAGAGATCCGCCCAGATGGCGCAGCCCACAGGATTGGTGATAAGGGCCCTTTCCCGCAATCCCATTTCATCAACAAGTTCGGTGATGATCCTGTGGATCACCCCATGCCCGCAGCCGGCGCAGTACTTGGTCTGCACCTTATACAAACTGTCAGGATGCCCGTATAACTTAAGTCTAGAATCCTTCATTTTCCGATTATCTCCCTGGCTTTGGCGAAAACCTCTTCCTCCGTAGGGATCATTCCCCCGGAATGACCCAGCAAGTGTACCGGGGCTGCGGCAATACCGGGATTCTTCCGCACCGCTTCGAGCACACTCAAGTTTACATCCTCCACAAGCTGCCCGAGACTCATCTCGACAACGAGAAGCGGCTTCCCGTTTGCCGCAATAGCTGCCAGCGCTTCAAAGGGAAAGGGCCAGAGACTGATGGGCCTGAAGAGGGCAAGCTTTATTCCCGCCTCCTCCGCCAGCATCTTTGCGCCGAGGCTTACCCTGGCGCTCGTGCCGTATGCCACCAGGGTGAGATCTGCGTCCGAAGCGCCATGCGGCACACCGGTATATTCAAAACGGATTTCTTTGGCCTTTATCTCTTCGTAACGGACAAAACGGGCGCGGGTTTTCGCTTCCAGTTCCGCGGGAACAAGATTAATCGAGGTGATGTGAACCGCTTCGGCCCTCTTTCCACCCGCACGTTCCTGCATTTTGCCGGCGATCCAGTCCCTCTGCGGCAGTTCTGTAAGAGACCTTTCCGGGGGAAGCACAACGCCTTCCATCATCTGACCGATCATACCGTCGGCCTGGAGGATAACGGGCATACGGTACTGATCCGCCAGATCAAAGGCCAGCGCCGTCAAATCGGCGCATTCCTGAACACTTTTGGGGGCCAGTACGATGCAATGGTAATCTCCATGGCCGCCGCCCCTGGTGGACTGAAAGTAGTCGCTCTGCGCAGGGGCTATGGAACCCAGACCCGGCCCGCCCCGGACTACATTGACAATGACGCAGGGCACATCCGCTCCGGCGGCGTAACTGATACCTTCCTGTTTAAGACTTATGCCGGGGCTGGAAGAGGAAGTCATGGCCCTGGCCCCTGCGCATGAAGCGCCGTACACCATGTTGATGGCCGCAGTCTCACTTTCAGCCTGAATGAAGACCCTGCCCCGTTCAAGCATATTCTTTGCCATGTAGGCGATAAGCTCATTCTGCGGGGTAATGGGATAACCAAAGTAGGCGCCGCAGCCCGCCCTGATGGCCGCCTCGGCGATGGCATCGTTCCCCTTCATCAAAACTTTTTCTTCACTCATGCTCTACCCTCCTTAAGTTCAAACACCGTGATGCATACATCCGGGCAGACAGTATAGCAATTTCCGCAGGCAATACACTTTTCTGCATGCACAGGCGTGGAAGGATACACTCCAAAGGAGTTGGCTCCTGTATCCTGCTCCAATACCTTTACCGGACAGGCCCTGATGCACAAAAGGCAGCCCTTACACAGTTCCCTGTCAATCTCTACTTTTCCCTTCTTCGCCATGGCGTCTCCTGTTCGCTGGGATACATACTATTTGAGCTTCTTCCAAAACTCCGGCTTCGAAACAAACTCTTATATCCAATTTATAAAAAATCAGGGGAAATAGCTACTATGAGGTGAAAAACGCAAGCCTATAGCTGTTATTTTTTAACTCATAGCAGGTGGAAATTTTTATCTTTTTGTTGCTTTTCCGGCGAATGCACCGCATTCTATATTTACCTTGCCAAGTAATCATAAATTTATGATACAGCTAGCCATTATTGATAGCTGTGAAGAAGACCGGAATAGAACCGTTTCCTTCTTCGAGACTCAAAAGGATATCAGGGTAAGCGCCGTTGGAGCCAATGCCTACGATGCCATTGTCCTTGCAAGCCGGAAGCCGGAAATCCTCATCATGGATTTGGAAGACAAAGAAATTATTGATGAACCATCCGTACTTCCCATCATAAGGCGCCGTTCTCCCAATACGTCTATAATCATCTATACCCATGCCGAGGATGAAGAACACATATTCAGAAGCTTTTCCGGCGGCATATACGGCTACCTTCTCAAATGCGGTAATCTGGATGAACTGGCCTCCGCCGTCCGGAATATCCATGCAGGAGATTATTTTTTCTGTTACCGGATAATGGCGAAACTTCTGCACATTGTTCCTCAACTCGTCTGGCCCCGGAAGAGCCGGGGAGGCCCTCTCGGTGAATATGAAACCGTCCTGCCTTCAAGTCTCTCAAGATCGGAATTGCGGATCATGTTTTATCTGGGCCAGAACAATTCCAATCGTGAAATTGCCTCTTACATGAATATGACGGAAGGAACAATCCGTAACAAAATCTCTTCGGCCCTGCAGAAAACAGGGCTGCGGACCCGGGGCGAACTGGCTGTCTTTGCCCTTAAAAGCGGAATCAACTGCCCCGGCAGAAACAGGCATGACAATAATCATGGAGGTTCAACCGGGCCGGATATGAGAAGGTTCCCCTTCTGAACAGCCTCAATTAATAGACATAATCGGGAGAATGGCTTAAAATACTCTCTGTTCCAAAGTCTTTCAGATTTTGGAACAGAGAGTAAAAGTATTGCGGGGAGGTATCAATCATGAAAACCGTATGCGGTATAGACCTTGGAACCCAGAGCTGCAAGGTGGTGATCTATAACTACGAAAAGAAGTCTATCGAAGAGAGCGCCCAAATACCGGTAGACCTCATTGCCGAAAACGATGGTACCCGGGAACAAAAGGCCGAATGGTATGACAAGGCGCTCAAGGATTGTTTTGGCAAAATAGACGGCAAGATCAAGAAAACCGTTCAGGCCATCGGAGTAAGCGGACATCAGCACAGTTTTGTTCCTCTTGATGAGAAGGGAAAACCAATCTACAACGTCAAACTCTGGAACGACACTTCCACTGCCGCCGAATGTGAAGAACTTACCAAAGCTGCCGGGGGCGAAAAAAAGCTTATCGCAAAAGCAGGGCTTCCCATGAGGCCCGGATACACTGCCCCGAAGATTCTCTGGCTCAAGAACCACAAACCAAAAGTTTTTGCAAAGCTTAGGCATATCCTTCTTCCCCACAACTATATCAACTTTCTTTTGAGCGGGAAGTACTGCGCCGAATACGGTGATGCCTCGGGAATGGCAATTTTTGATGTACGCAAACGTACATGGTCAAAGGCGATAGCGGATCTCATAGATCCTGCGGTGATCACGTATCTTCCCCCGCTTATCAAACCGGATGAGGCCGCAGGACTGGTGTCGGCCCAGGCCGCGGCGCTCTACGGCCTGCCCGAAGGCGCCCTGGTAGCATCCGGCGGCGGCGACAACATGATGAGCGCCATAGGAACGGGTACGGTAAAGGACGGCTTCCTTGCCATGAGCCTTGGGACTTCCGGTACCCTCTTTGGGTTCTCCAAAAGCCCGGTAATCGATCCCAGCGGAGATCTGGCGGCTTTCTGCTCCTCTTCCGGCGGCTGGCTCCCCCTGCTCTGTACCATGAACTGTACCGTAGCCAGCGAGGAAATCCGCGGCCTCTTCGGTCTTGATGTAAAAGCCTTTGATACAGAGGCTTCAAAAGCCCCCATCGGCGCCGAAGGCATCGTAGTGCTTCCCTTCTTCAACGGCGAGAGGACTCCCAACCTGCCCAACGGCAGAGCCAGCATCAACGGGATCAGCGCAGCCAACTTCAAACGGCAAAACATAGCCAGGGCAAGCCTTGAATCCGCCATCTTCGGTATGCGTATCGGGCTTGAGGGCTTCAACAAACTGGGCTTCAAGGCAAAAGAGATACGGCTTACCGGAGGCGG
>JAIRXN010000236.1 GCA_031268245.1 Treponema sp.
TCCATGGAACAGGTAAACCGTTTCTTCAGGGGGAATGCCCTCACTCTGGTATCGCTGGGTCTTGCTTCCCTCATTTTAAGCGCCGCTTCCGCCATTTTGATCGGTGCGCTGAGCGGTTCCGTGCTTCCCGCCTTTTTTTCTCCGTGAATACAGAACAGGGGAAGATTGAGCCTGTCTTAAAAAACTGAAGTTTTGGGAAAGCCCCGATCATTTCTTATGTGTACTTACTAACAAATAGCTTTTCAGAATGTATATTATAAGGTAAAATTATGGTCAATGGATGGTGGGATAAAACTGATACTGGGTTCTCACAAACATGTGGCGTGGGGATCCCCGGAAGAGGATTTCCAGGATCTCTACGAAAAAGAACTCAAACCGATGCTGACTGCCCTCTACAAATTCCCCCGGATCAACATGACGCTTCACTATTCCGGGGTTCTTCTCCAGTGGGTCACGAGAAACCGTCCTGAATTTTCCATGCTGATCAAGGATTTACTCCGCCGCAAGCAGGTAGAGCTTCTTGGCGGCGGTTTCTATGAGCCCCTGCTGCCCCTGCTGCCCCTTACCGATAAGATTGGCCAGATTGAGATGCTTACGGCAAGTCTCCGCAGACAGTTTGGGAAAAGACCTCTCGGCTGCTGGCTTCCCGCCTTTGCCTGGGAACAGAATCTGGTAGGCCCCTTAAATAATTCGGGGATGCTCTATACCTTCCTTGATGAGTCCCAGTTTACCGCCGCAAGGGGGGAAGCGGACCCGGGGAAGACCGGTTATGTTCCCTGTTTTACGGAGGATCAGGGGAAGCTTATTACCGTTTTTCCCGTGGCAAGCCGTTTCCATGCTTCCTATGGTACCGGCCTTATCTCTTCGGCCCTGAAAAAGATGCAGGATACCCTGAGCGGCGGCGGAAATGATGCGGTAGTGAGCCTCTTTCCCGCCATGGTACCGGGAGACGGTGAATCCCCTGAGTTTTTCTATCACCGGATCTTTGAAGAATTCTCCCGGGCCGGGGATAATGTTGAATACACCAGTCCGGGGAAACAGTTGAAAACTGCCGTCTGCTACGAAAAACTCTACTTTCCCAGTTCCATCGCTTCGGAAAAGGACGAAAACGCCTATCTCCCCCGGCAGGCTCTTCTCGATTATCCTGAAACCAATTCTATCTATACCAGGATGATGTTTACCCATGTATTGATCAGCCAGCTTCGCGGAGACAAGTCCCGTAAGCGTACCGCACGGGAAGAATTCTGGAAGGCCCAGGGCTGCGATGTATTCTACAACGGGAAAGACGGAGGCGGAATTTCCCGCAAAACTGTACGGCAGGCGGCCTACAGGGCCCTTCTTGAGGCGGAAAAGATCACTCGCGAAAAGGGCACTTTTGTCCCTTCTCTTTCCATCTTCGATCTGGACATGGACGGCCGCGGAGAGTGCCTCTTCCAGGGGGAGAAGATCAACTGCTATATCCGCAGCAGGGGCGCCGCCGTCTTCGAGCTTGATTACCTCCCCAGGCCCTGGAACTATCTAGATACCTTTGATGCGCAGGAAACGGGGAAAAAGGTTCTCTTCAAGGGCGCCGCCTTCAGGGATTTTATTGTCCCGAACGGGGCTTCACTCGAAAGCCTTGAGGCGGGCCGGGTTCCCGGCGGAAGAGCCCTTGGAGACGAACTTTTTGAAATTGCCGAAATTGACCGTTCCCATGACCGAATCCGTTTTGTCAGGGACAGGGAGGAAGGGCTTCCCTTTGGCGGACTCGGAATTGAAAAGACCTTTCAGCTTAAAAAAGATACCATACGGCTTCTCTATTCCATCAAGAACGAAGGGGAAAGAAAGGCCGAATTTCACTTTGTCCCGCGGCTGGATCTTTCCCTGGAAGGAGAGGGGAGCGCATCGGGCCTTGCCCAGAACAGCAGCACGGATACCGTAGAGTTCAGGGAACAAAAAAACGGATCAAACTTTCTTATACGGGCCGGCAAGGTTTTCAATCTGAACTTCAAGGCCGTTCATTCTCCGGGGAAGGCCGGGGAATACCAGTACCATGCACTCTTTCCCCGTTTTCCCGTTTCTCTGGAAGCGGGGACGGTTTGGGAACTTGAATTTACCCTTAAAATATCCAATAGTGGGAAATAATGAAACGCAGATTAATAACTTCCGCTCTTCCCTACGTGAACAACGTGCCTCATCTGGGGAATCTTATTCAGGTGCTCTCCGCCGACTGTTTTGCCCGGTTCTGCCGGCTCCGTTCCTACGAAACGCTCTATGTATGCGGCACCGATGAATACGGAACCGCCACGGAAACCAAGGCCGCCGAAGAGGGGATAAGCCCCCGCGAACTCTGCGACCGCTATCATGCCATTCATGCGGATATTTACCGCTGGTTCAATATCGCCTTTGATAAATTCGGCCGTACCTCAACTCCTATTCAGAGCGAAGTGACCCAGGGAATCTTCAGGAAACTGGATGAAGCAGGTTACATACTGGAACATCAGCTTGAGCAACTCCACTGCGGACACTGCGGCCGTTTTCTTGCAGACCGTTTTATCCGGGGCGTCTGCCCCCACTGCGGCTCTTGGGAAGCCAGGGGGGATCAATGCGAATCCTGCGGCAAGCTTCTCGATCCTACTGAACTTAAGAATCCCGCATGCTCGGTGTGCGGTTCTACTCCGGTACTTAAATCAACCAAACATCTCTACATCGATCTGCCCAAGATCCGGCCCCTGCTGGAAGAGTGGATCAGGGAGGCTTCGGTAAAAGGCTTCTGGGCCAACAACGCTATCCGCATGACGGAGGCATGGATCAGGGACGGCCTCAAGGAAAGGGCAATCACCCGGGATCTCAGGTGGGGCATTCCCGTGCCCAAGGCGGGTTTTGAAGACAAGGTATTCTATGTGTGGTTTGATGCGCCTATCGGTTACATCTCCATAACGGGAAACCTGGGGGACGAGATCACGGCCGCTCTTAAAAATTCAAGCAAACGCACAACGAAGCCTTATACGGACTGGCGCGGCTTTGTCGATTACTGGTGGAAGAGCCCGGACGATACGGAACTATATCAGTTCATCGGCAAGGATAACATCCCCTTTCACACGGTGATCTTCCCTTCAAGCCTCCTGGGTTCTTCTTCCAATCCCAAAAAACCCGATTGGACCATGCTCCACCACATGAGCAGTACCGAGTACCTCAACTACGAGGGAGGCAAGTTCTCAAAGTCGCGGGGCATCGGCGTCTTTGGTACCGATGTGATGGAGACAGGGATTCCCGCGGATGTGTGGCGTTTCTATATCTTCTATAACCGGCCGGAAAAGGCCGATGCTCTCTTTACCTGGAAGGATTTTCAGGAGAAGGTCAACGGGGAACTCATCGGCAACCTGGGGAACCTCGTGAACCGTACCCTGTCCTTTGTTATCCGCTACTACGGCGGCCTCATCCCTGCGGAAGACAAGACGGATCCTGCCGGCAGTGAATATTCAGCCGGACAGGAAACGAAGCTTCCTGTTTTTTGGGAGAAGATCCGTACATACGAGGGAGACATTGCCGCCCTGCTGGAAAGGGCCGAATTGCGGGATGCCTTCAGGATGATTTTTGAACTTTCAAGTTTTGCCAATAAAAGCTTCCAGGATGGTGAACCGTGGCGGAGGCGTAAGGGTGAGGCAGGAGATCCGGAAGGGCCCGAAGTTGCCGCGGCGCTGATTCGCTCCCTCTGCTATGCGGTGAGGGATATTGCCGTGATGATAGAGCCCTACATGCCCGCTGCCGCGGAAAGGATAGCCGGTTTCTTCGGACTCTCCTTTGGCAAGGATCTTGACATTGGCAAGAATCCTGAAAGCCTCTCCTGGAAGGATCTGGGTGCGGAAAGCGGCCTTAAAGAGGTAGTTAGGTGCGAAGTTCTCTTTTCCAAGCTTGAAGAAGAAAACATAGAAGCCCTGCGGCTCCGGTATTCGGGGAGCCAGCAGGAAAGAGAGGCCGAACCGAAAGAAGCTGAGGCGCCGAAACCGGACACGGCGGAGGCGAAGCTTCCTGATTTTTCCGGTACCCTGGATCTCCGGGTTGCAAAGATCGTCAAGATTGAAAGGCACCCCAAGGCGGACAAACTCTACATTGAGACACTGGAAATTGGAAATGCCGGCGGGACCTCCGAAGAAAGAATCATTGTTTCCGGCCTTGTGCCTTTCTATAAGGAAGAAGAACTCCTCGGCAAGCATATCATCGTGGCCTACAACCTCAAGGCGGCAAAACTGCGGGGCGTGGAGAGCAGGGGTATGCTTCTGGCGGCCTCCGACATGAATGGCGCGCCCGGTGAAGACGGAAAGCCCACGGAAAGATGCGAAGTCCTGGATGCATCGGGGATCCCAAGCGGAACAAGAGTTGTACCGGAAGGCATGGAGAGCGCTAATCCGCCTGATGAAATTGACATTGATACCTTCTTCTCCGTCCCCATGCTGGTAAAAGACAACACCGTTACTGTGGGCGGTAAGGCCCTCTGTTTTGACGGGAAGCCTGTAAAGACGGCGATCATCAGCGAAGGTGAAGTGCATTAACCGTGAAATGAAGCTTGCCGTCATAGAAAGCGCCGATCTTTCGGTCTGCAACAGCGCAGCAACGTTTCTGCAGTCCGCCTTCTGGGGGAGCTTTAAGGCCCGCTTCGGCTGGAG
>JAIRXN010000157.1 GCA_031268245.1 Treponema sp.
AGCTTGTCCAAAACCCGGGCACGTTTTAGACAAGCTCTTGCAAAATTGGAGAAATTATGGCGGATATTCAAAATACGGTGAAAAATCTCCATCCCCTGGAGATCAAGATCATCCTTTCCGGTAAGAGGGGGGATGAACTTAGTATTGAAAAAGTTGAAAAAGCTCTCAATTTTAAGAGCGGAAACGGAAATCAGGCCCTGTCCTGGCTTGCCGGCAAGGGTATTGTAGAAGAAATCCGGCGGGAAAGCGCTGTTTTTTATGAAATGACCGATCTTGGAAGGCAGTGGAAGGAAAAAGGCAGTGCGGAAGAGCGGATCATAGAGCTTGTCCGCATAAAAAGCGGTCTCAGGATGCCGGACATTGCCCGTGAACTGGGTATGGAGAACAGGGATGTTGGCAGCGCCTTCGGTTCACTTTCAAAACTGGGTATTCTTGCCATGGACGGGGAAAAACAGGTAGTAATGTCCCTGCCTGCGGAGGATCTTGAAAACGGCAGGCCGAAGACGGGCCCGGGCGCCGAGCATCTTGCCCTGATCCGGGGCCTCCTGGAAAAGGGGGCGGAGAAAAGTCTCCTTTCGGAATCCGATCTTTCTCCTGCGGAAAGGGATGCCATTGGGGGTATGGCAAAGAAGAGAGGCGCTGCGGATGCCCCGTTCCGGCAGATAGACCGGGAGACGGTAATCTACGGTTTTACGTCCGAATGGGAGGCCGTTTCCGCGGCCCTCAGGGCTGCCGGGATCACCGGGGAAGAAGCCGGCGCCCTGAGCCCCGAAATGCTGGAGACGGGGGCCTGGAAGGGCAAAATTTTCCGTTCATACAATGTGCAGGTGCCGCCTACCCGTCTTGTGCCGGGACGCAGCAACCCCTATTCCCAGTTCCTGGAAGGAGTCAAGGACAAGCTTGTTTCCTTAGGGTTTGAAGAATTTGACGGTCCCCTCGTGGAAACCGAATTCTGGAATTCGGATGCCCTCTTTATGCCCCAGTTTCATTCCGCCAGAGATATTCACGATGTGTACCGTATTGCCCAGCCGGAATATGCAAAATCCATTGACGAACCCTGGCTGTCCAATGTAGCCTCCACCCACGAAAACGGAGGCAAGACCGGGAGCCGGGGCTGGAACTATGCCTTTGACATGGACTTTACCCGCCGGCTGATCCTTCGCAGCCAGGGTACGGTGATGAGCGCCAAAACCCTGCCCCATGCCAAAATACCCGGCAAGTATTTCGGCATCCTCCGCTGCTTCCGTTATGACCGGGTAGACGCCACCCACTTGCCCGACTTTTACCAGACCGAAGGCATCGTACTGGGGGAAGACGTGAACCTCAAAACACTCCTGGGAATGCTGGAGATGTTTGCCACCGAGGTAGCCGGAGCAAAAGAAGTCAAATATGTTCCCGGTTACTTCCCTTTTACGGAACCTTCCGTGGAAGTCCATATCCGCCACCCCATACTGGGCTGGTTTGAGCTGGGAGGTTCCGGGATCTTCCGTCCCGAAGTTGTCGAAAGCCTCGGCGTCCGCGTGCCGGTGGCGGCCTGGGGTATAGGCATAGACCGCATGGCCCTGATGGCCCTGGGCTTAAACGATCTGCGGGAACTGTTCAGCTATGACATTGAAAATGTACGGCTGCGGAGAAGCGGAGGGCCGGGGTATTAGACCTCACTGCGAATAATGATTAGAGTTGTTCAGTAACCAACCGGGTTACTGAACAAGTCTATTATCTCCCAAACACCTTATCCGCCTGGCCTGAAAACCATTTCAGCACGGCGGCGATGCGGTTGGTAAAGGAGTTGCTTATCCGCTTGGTGAAGCCGGGGATTGAGGGGGCGTCGGCCATGGAGGCGGAATAGAGAAGCAGGGCATCTCCTGTGTCAATAACTGCCGCAATGGAATGCAGTTTGTTTTTCCCCAGGGCGGGGATGATGCCGTATCTCATCGAGGTCAGGTTTTCCTGGGTAAAGATCAGGTAATCCAGGTCTGTAAAAAAATCATAGCGGTAGATATTGTCCCCAAAGGAAAGATCCTTCTGCCGGGCATAGATGCACAAGGAAGCCGGAGGTTCGTCAAAGAAAGGATCGTCGAGGACTTTTTGTGATTCGGGGCTGTCTATCACCCTGGAATATTCATAAAAGGTGCGCATTTGCTTACGGGAAGCCGAATAATATTCGATTCCGGCGAGGCTTGAAATGGCGATGGAATTATTGTACAGGGCGCGGCGCTCATCTTCATTCCAGATGGCTCTGCGGGCATTGGGAGCTTTTTTGTAGAGGACGAGGCTTTCTGCCAGGATGTTGGGGCCGAGCTTCAGCATGGTTTCTTCCACAAGCTGCCTTAGTCCCGCATGCCGGGGCAGAAGCCGGGTCTGGGGGTTCTTTGTCTGTACTTCCGTCAGAGTTTCTCCGGCGAACAAGACTTGAGCCCGTTCATCTCCCGTCAGTTCCTCCAGGCTGGCCGGAAAAACCTGCGTACTAAAGCCCAGCAAAAAAAGCAGGCAGGCAAAGCGTCCCCGGTTCCGTCTGCCGTTCAGGTTTCCGCTTTCCAATTTCTAACCTCTTAATCCTCTATAATAGACCCTCACCTGCTTGTATAAGCCTTCTCCCTCGCTTTTTGTTTCAACATCCGCAATATCGTTCAGGGTGGTATGGATCAGGCGGCGGTCAAAGGGGTTCATCGGTTCCAGGAGTATGGAACCCCGGTTTTCCCGGACACGATCTGCAACGGAGTAGGCCAGGCGTACAAGGGATTCTTCCCGGCGTATGCGGTAATTTTCACTGTCCAGAATGATCCGGGTATCTTCCCGGCCCTGCCGTCCGCCATAGATATTGACCAATAGCTGGATGGCATCCAGGTTCTTTCCTTTTTTCCCGATGAGGATCGACGAATGTTCCGAATCGATCTTGAGTCCCAGCTTTTTGTCCTCCCGGAAGAGTATACTTACCTTGCCGGGATAACCCATGCGCTCAATGAGGCCCGTTATAAAATCGATGATCTTCTGTTCAAAGTCATTTTTTGCATCAGGATCGCCGTAAACCGCCTGACTGAAATGGAGACCCCCGCCTTCCACTCCCGCGTCTTGCGTCACATCACCGCCGGCCTCTTTTTCTGATTTGTAACCTTCTACCGGTTTGTCAGTATGTATCCGTATCTTTACGGAACCTTTCTTGAAGAGCCCTTGTTTAACCGTCTCTACAATTTCAACATCAAAATCATCTTTTTCAAGACCCAGTTCTTCCGCGGCCCTGTCGATAGCCTCTTTCTCGGTACGGCCTTCAAATTCATAGACCATATATCTTCTCCTCTTGTTATAAAGTAAAGCCCCAAAGCGTTCAGGACATCTGAGTGTGTTCCAAGACCCGTATGGTTTGGAAACAGTCCCATCTATCTCTTTTTTCTCTTTTTGGGTGCAATTTTGGGCTGGGGAACCGGGGGGGCTTCCGCAGCAGCCGCGGCTTTCTTTGCCGCTATATACCGGTTAATCGCCACCTGCTGAACCAGGGTAAGTAAGTTACTCATTATCCAGTAAATCAACAGGCCCGAAGGTACGTCGTAAAGAATGAAAAAGAAGATGACAGGCATCGCATAGAGCATCATCTTCATCTGGGTATTACTCTGCTGATCCGGGGTCTGTGTTACTTTTCCGTAGAGAAGTTGGGAACCCACATAGATAAAGGGCAGCAGCCTGATATCCGTCCAACCCAGGATGGGGATACTAAAGTTAGTGAAATGATACACCGATTCCGGGAGGGAAAGGTCGGGAATCCATCGGGGAATAAAGAGAGCGCCCCGGAGGTCAAAGTGGTTATTGAACAGGTTATACATGGCAAAGAAGATCGGGATCTGGAGGAGCATGGGAAGGCAGCCTGCCACGGGGTTGTAGCCTTCTTTTTTGTAGAATTCTGCCATCTCTGCGTTGAGTTTCTGGGGATTGTCCTTGTATTTTTCCTGCAGTTCCTTGATCTTTGGCGAAAGAGCCTGCATTTTCAGGGTCGATTCGGAACTCTTCCTGGTCAGGGGGAAGAAAAGCACTTTGACAAAAATGGTAAGGAGGATGATGGCTATGCCCCAGTTGTGAACAAAGCTCTGGAAGAGCCGAAGCAGCCACTTGAGGGCCGTTTCCAGGGGGGCCAGAATTCCCGAAGTGCTGGCTACGCTGACCAGTTCCAGGTTGGAAAGGCCGAAGCCGTTGTTTCCGTTGTTATAGACAGCCAGGGCATCCTGGTTTTTTGGGCCCAGGTAAAAACGGTAGGTATCTTCAGTCCGGGCGCTTGCCAGCGGAGGCCGTATGATGAAGAGCCTCGATGCATTGCTGAGCCCCGGTTCCTGCCGCTGGGAAAAAACCATGTCGTACTGGGCCAGATAAGGCACGGCGATGAAGGTAAAATACTTGCCTGCAATGGCCGCCCAGGCAGGCCGTGAGCCGATGATATTGGGATTGTTATCGTTGACCTTCTCCTGCCTGCGTTTGCCGTTGGTATAGCTGAAGTAATTCCTGTATTCGTAGCGCTGATCCAG
Source organism: Treponema sp. (assembly GCA_031268245.1). Lineage (GTDB taxonomy): Bacteria > Spirochaetota > Spirochaetia > Treponematales > Breznakiellaceae > JAIRNJ01. The sequence goes on from JAIRXN010000157.1 coordinate 4,512, forward strand.
TTTTTCAAATTTCGGGCCTATCTGGGGGCCGAAGCCCAGGGTATAAGCCGCTCCGCCAAAATTGAAGTTCTGCATATCCCGTCCCCCATCCAGGGAAACGGTGAGTTCGAACATATAATCGGCCGGTTTGAAGAGGTAGCGCTTGCTGAGCCTGAAAAGGCCGCCGCCCGGTACGCTGAAATTCCGGTAAAATTCCACGGTATAGGGGTCGATGCGGCGTACATTGAAGAGGGAATTCACCGGCTGGGCATTCTGGTTGCCGAATGCCACGGCAAAGGCATGGGCCTCTTCATCGCCTGAAAGAATCATCTCCACAAAGCCTTCCGTGCCGGTATGCTCCTTGAGCCTCCAGGAAACGATATCTCCCCCCTTGTTGGAAAGGGTAACGGTCAAAAGTTCCGTATTGACGGTGATATACTCTTCACTGACAGGCCCGGCCTCCGCAGGAACTTCGCTCAATACCTCTTCGGCAGGAACAGATTCTTCGGCAGGGAACAGATCGGAGCTTTGAGCCGGACTTTCCATGACAGGGGCTTCGCTTACAGCCGAAGGCCGTACCGGTTCGGGGGTTTTGGGAGCAAAAAATACCCCCTGAATAAGATAAAAACCGGAAATAACAACGACTGAAAGCACAATCGCAAGTACTGTATTTTTTTCCATTACAAATCCTTATGGGACAGGGTCATAGCCTCCCGGGTGAAAGGGGTGGCAGCGAAAGAGCCGTTTAAGCGCCAAAAAAGCGCCCCGGATTATTCCGTACTTCTCCACCGCCTCATAGGCATAAACGGAACAACTCGGCACAAAACGGCAACATGGGGGAAAGTGAGGTGAAACAGCACGTTGATAAAAACGGATAAAGAGAAGCGCTATCTTCCGCTGGAGCGGCATTCCGGTTTTCCCATCAATAAGGCGGAGCGGCCAAACAGATATTCAAGCTGTTTCATGCGGCTTGAAAGGCCCGGCTTCTCCTCTCCTTCCCGGAGGGGATACACCAGTAATACCAGATCATAACCATCCTGCAACCGGGGCCGCAGCAACCTGTAGGCTTCTCTACCAAGCCGCCTGGCCCGGTTTCTTTCCACCGCATTCCCGAACTTCTTCGGAAAGGTAAAACAGATCCGGTTACAGAACAGCCCGTTTTTTAACACGAACAATTTCGCGCCGGGACATCCGTAACGTTTCCCCCGGCCGAACACTTCCCCTACCGCATTCCTCCCTTTTAGACGCTCTTTAGGTCTAAAACAGCAGGAATGAACCTTTTCCTTCACTAATACGGCTTCTTCTCGTCAGAAATAGATAACTTATGCCGGCCCTTGGCCCGGCGGCGTTTAAGCACCAGTCTGCCTCCCCGGGTTTTCATCCGGGCACGAAAGCCGAACTTGCGGTTCCGTTTTACTTTGCTTGGTTGGTATGTCCTCTTCATGGACTCATCTCCTATATATTAAGGTTCTTGGATGCTATATAAACAAAACATAACTATACAGGAATGGTTAGGGATGATCAACTACGTTGCTGCGGAAAAAAAAGATTGCGTTTTTCATATTCCTGGTATACCATCAGTTAATGCTGGAAGAACAGATAAATAGAGGAAACACCGGAGATGTAAACGGACAGACCTTGGACGAGGCTTCAATTCTGGAAGTGAAGGATCTCCATGTGCAGTTTCATATGGAACAGGCGGTGATCCGGGCGGTAGACGGGGTTACCTTTTCCCTGAAGCGGAAAAAAACCCTGGGTATCGTCGGGGAAAGCGGCTGCGGAAAGAGCATAACCGCCATGGCCGTTATGCGGCTGATCCAGTCCCCGCCGGGGAAGATCACCGGCGGTTCCATCCTGCTCAGGCTCCGAAACGGCGATGTCTGTGATATTACCCGGTTGAGTGCCAAAGGGCCCGCCATGCGGAACATCCGGGGCGCGGAGATAGCCATGATCTTCCAGGAGCCCATGACCTCCCTGAATCCCATTTATACCGTGGGCGATCAGATCGCCGAAAGCGTGATGCTGCACCGGAGGCTGTCCAAGCGGGACGCACTGGAGGTTTCCCTGGACATGCTCAGGAAGGTCCATCTGAGCGCTCCCGAGACCAGGCTTAAACAGTACCCCCACCAGTTAAGCGGCGGGATGCGGCAGCGGGTGATGATAGCCCTGGCCATGTCCTGCAACCCTTCGATCCTTATCGCCGATGAACCGACCACCGCCCTGGATGTAACGGTTCAGGCCCAGATCCTCGACCTTATGGGGCAGCTTCAGGATAGTTTTGATTCCTCCATCGTCATGATCACCCACAATCTGGGGGTCATATCCGATATTGCCGACGATACGGCGGTGATGTATCTGGGAAAGATCGTTGAACAGGCCCCCGCCAGGGAGCTTTTTGAGAATCCCCGGCATCCCTATACCCGGGGGCTTCTGGCTTCCGTGCCGGTTCTGGGTAAGAAAAACCGGAAGAAGCTGATTCCTATCCCCGGTATGGTGCCGAGCCCCACGGAGGAGTTGAAGATTTGCGCCTTTGCTCCCCGGTGTTCCCATAAGGGGCCTGAATGCGAAGGGGGTGTTCCGCCCCTGCGGGAAATTAGTCCCGGTCACTTTGCGGCCTGTTACTATTAGCATTTAACCATGCCGTATGGCGTGGGCTAGAAAAATTTGGAGGAAAAGTAATGAAGAAGCTTTTGATTCCGTTCCTGATTCTTGCCGTGGTATTTAATGCCGCGGCCGGCGGTACCCAGCAGACCGGCAGCGCTACCGGATCGGGAAGCGCTACGGTAACCCCTGTGCCTTATCCGGCCAACCCCAGTCCCCTGGACAGTTCGGCCAAGATCAAGTACTACAACCTGGATGAGGTGATAGAGTACCGGTCTCTGTCCAGGTACTCAGAACCTGACTATGTAACTGCTCTGGTAAATCAGGGAAGGCTCCCGCCGGTGGCCCAGAGGCTTCCCCAGGCGCCCCAGGTTATCAAAACCAGTTTTATGTCTGACGGCGGCGGAACCTACGGCGGCGTATTCGCCAACGTATTTGCCGCAACCCTCGAAGGCTGGAACTTCGTCGGCGGCCAGAGTGTCGGCTGGTTCGGTGTTGAAGCGATGTACAACGTGGCCCTGCTTTCATCGGGCCCCGCATACCTGCGTAAAGACAAGAATGAACCTTTCCCGGCCCTCGCCACCGACTGGACCTGGGGCGATAACGGCAGAACCCTGACCATGAACCTCATCAGAGGCGCCAAATGGTCCGACGGCGAGCCTTTTACCGCCGACGATGTCATATTCACCTGGGAAGACAACATCAACGACCTCAACGTTCCCGGCCGTTCAAGGCCCGCTACCTGGGAAGTAAACGGCAAGCCTTCAAAACTTGAAAAGATCAACGATTATCAGATCAAGTGGACTTTTGCCGAACCCTACCCGGTATACCTGCTCTGGGCCATGGCCGATGATCGCTTCGCCGTGGGCGCGGCCCATGCCTTAAAGCCCCTGCATCCCAAATACAACTCCAGTTCCACCTATCTTAAATACCGCGAGGCTTATGCCCCCAACGCTATTCCCGCGCCGACCATGGGCCCCTGGGTTCCCGCCCAGTACCGTACCGATGAACTTCTGGTTCTTAAACGGAATCCCTACTACTGGAAGGTCGACTCCGATGGCAAACAGCTTCCCTACATAGACGAAGTGCACTTTACCTATTCGACCAATTCTTTGACCCGTACCACCAACACCATGACCGGTACCTGCGATATTTCCAATGTCGGTGAAGGGTATGACGACGTGGCCCGCCGCGCTTCGGATCCTAATTCTCCCTTCCGCGTTGACTGGCAGGGCGACAGCCACGGTTACGGCATGGATTTCAATTTTGATTCAAAACACGGTGTGGCGACAGATCAGGACAGGGCCAACCGTGCCCTGTTCCGGGATCTGAAATTCCGCCAGGCCCTTACCCTGGCCCTTGACCGTGACGGCATCGCCGCTTCTCTTGCATCCGGCCCCTTCTACCGTTCATGGGGCGGCGGCCTCCTGCCGGCCAGCCCACTCTTTACCAAAGAGTCGGTGGTGTTCCTTCCCCATAACGTAACTGCGGCCAACGCTCTGCTGGATTCCATGGGCCTCAGGAAAGGTTCTTCGGGCTATCGTCAGTATCCGGCCGGTTCAGGCAATGTATCGGGAAGAGATATCGAAATCCAGATCATCGCCCAGCAGGATCTCGGCAACATGATCGATATTGCCCAGGCAGCCATCCCCATGTTCCAGGCAATAGGCGTCAAACTTTCAATGAAGGTTTTAACCACTGCGGCGATAGACGAGCAGACACGTGTGGGTACCTGGGATATGAAAATGACCCGCTATGACTCTCCCCAGCTTGTCCCCAATGCCTTCCCCTTCGCCCTCAGTCCCCGGGACGACCAAATTTGGGTTCCCCACTACCGGATCAGGACTTCCGGCGACGCTCTGCCCTTTGAAACTCAGCTTAACGACATTACGTCCCGGTTCGCTATTGAGACCGACGCTGCGAAACAGAAGCAGGCCATGTTCGATTACAACAAGGCATTCACCGAAAATTGCTACAACATCGGCGTAGTTTCCGTTTCTTACGGTATGCTCCTCAATAAATATATGAAGAACGTGCAGCCCGGGCTGGCGGTCAACGTATATTCGTGGGGACATCAGAGCATGTTTATGGAGCAGCTTTATTTTACTTCCGATCAGCAGGCAAAACGCCCCCTGATTCTGGGTAATAATCTGCCCCTGAGCTACCCTGTGGTGAAGTAATTTTTTTGTAAAAGCATTGTCCGGCGTAGACCTGTATGGTTTAAGCCGGATAATGTGATTTTTATATTTTCGGGGGTAGCCGTGTTAAAATTCATTGGTAAACGTATTCTGTACGCGATTCCGGTATTGTTTTTTATTACGATTGTTTCTTTTGCCATAATACAACTGGCCCCCGGCGATTATGCCAGCAATTACAAATCCTTTTTGATGAATTTTGCCAATATGCCCGAATTTGAGGCCGAGCAGGCCGCGACTTTAGTACGCCAGCAGTACGGCCTTGATAAGCCCCTTTTGGGACAGTATTTTGCCTGGATGAAGGGCATCATAACCGAAGGCAAATTTGGGGTTTCTTTTGCCTATAAAAAAGACATCAGTGAAATTTTTGTCGAGCGTCTTCCACGTACCTTGATATTGGCGCTGGTATCCCACCTTTTAGCAACCCTGGGAGGGATATTTATCGGGATATATTCGGCCACCCATCAATACAGCCTGACCGACAATGCCGCGACGGTTTTGGCTTTTTTGGGTACCAGCCTTCCCCGGTTTTTCCTTGGACTCTTTGCCCTCTACGCCCTGCTTTTCTGGGCCAAGGTGCCTGAAATGGGGGGTTGGAGTTCGGCCCAATATGTCATGGTTGATACAATGTCGTGGGCCAAATTTGTCAATATTGTCGCCCATGTATGGCCGGTGGTGATCATAGCGGGTTTGGGCGGTATCTCCCGGAATTTCCGGGTTATGCGGGGAAATCTTCTGGACGTGTTGAGCGCCCAGTATGTTACCACCGCCCGGGCCAAGGGCCTTACCGAAGGCAGTGTCATTATGAAACACGCGGTCCCCAATGCCCTGCATCCTATTATTATGTATCAGGGCATGGTACTTCCGTATATGATTCAGGGTGAGCTTGAAACATCCATCGTTTTAAGCGTTCCTACCCTTGCCCCTATTTTTTACACGGCCCTCAACTCGCAGGATATTTATGTATCCGCGGGCTGTATCCTGATATACGCCATAGTATTGGTGGTGGGGAATCTGCTTTCCGACATACTGCTGGCGGCAATGGATCCCCGGGTAATTCAGGAGTAAAGGAAGAAATATGGCAAACAGGATCAACGCGGAAAGTTATTGGCATCTGGTCTGGCGCAAGTTCAGGCGGAACAAACCCGGCATAACCGGAAGCATTATGGTCATCATACTGGCGGCCCTGGCGATTTTCTCGGATTTTTTCTCTTCTTCGGATCCCATGGCCCTTAGTATGAGGTATACCTTTAGGCCGCCCCAAAGGGTTCATTTTTTTCACGAGGGAAAATTCCAGGGCCAGCCCTTTACCTATGCCCTCAGGTCCGAATATGACATGGCCAGCGGTACATCAACGTGGCTGGAAGATACTTCCCAGCGTTTTATCATCCGTTTTTTTGTGAACTCTTATGAGTATTCCTTTTTTGGCGTTAAATCGCGGCTGCACCTTTTCGGCGTGCTCGGCGCGGATGAATATTTCTTCCCCCTGGGTTCCGACAAAATGGGGCGCGATATGTGGGCCCGTATGTGCAGGGGCGCCCGCATAAGCCTTACCATGGCGGTATTGGGCACCCTTATTTCTATTGTGTTGGGCGCATGGCTGGGAATTATGTCGGGGTATTTCGGCGGCGTCATCGATCTTTTGATGCAGCGTTTTACCGAGTTTATGCAGTCCTTTCCCCAACTCCCCCTGTGGATGGCCCTGGCGGCCATCATACCAAGGGGCTGGAGCCAGATGACCATCTTTGTCATGATGTCCCTCATCTTTGCCCTTTTAAGCTGGCCCGTGCTTTCACGGGAACTCCGGGGCAAGGTAATTTCCATGACCAATTCGGACATGATACTGGCGGCCAAGGAGATGGGGGCTTCCCATCAGCGTATTATTTTTTATCATCTTTTCCCGAATAACTTTAGCCACATCATCGTTGTCATGTCCCTGACTATTCCCAATATTCTTTTGGCGGAAAGCTTTTTAAGCTACCTCGGTATAGGCATACAGGAACCCCTGGTAAGCTGGGGACTCCTGATGCGGGATGCCCAGACTATTGAGACCCTGGGTTCCCATCCCTGGATCATGATGCCCGTGCTGTTCATCGTAATTGCGGTGCTGGGCTTTAATTTCTTCGGCGACGGTCTCCGTGACGGCGCCGATCCTTACACACGGCATTAGGCAGGGCGGAATATGGCGCAGAATTGTCTTGAAATAAAAAACCTCAAAATGTACTTCCCCGTGGGGGGCGGCCTTTTCCGGCGGAGCAAAAAATTTATCAAGGCCGTGGATGACGTCAGTTTTGATATTAAAGAAAACAAGGTTCTGGGTCTTGTGGGGGAATCGGGCTGCGGTAAAACTACCGTGGGCCGTACCATCGTGCGTATCTATAATCCTTCAAGCGGCAGCATAGAGTACACCAAGGCCGACGGCTCCAAAGTTGATATCGCTAAACTTCAGCATAAAAAAATGCACCCTTACCACAAGGAAATCCGCATGGTTTTTCAGGATCCTTTCGGTTCCCTGAACCCCCGGATTCCGGTAAAGGAGGTGATCGCCGAGCCGATAGTGATCCACAAGATGCTGGCGAGATCGGAAATCGAGAACCGGGTGGCTGAACTCATGCAGGACGTGGGGCTCGACCCGGACTATATGAACCGTTACCCCCACGAATTTTCCGGAGGCCAGCGCCACCGCATAGGCATCGCCCGGGCGCTGGCATCGAATCCCCGGCTTATTGTGGCCGACGAACCGGTCTCGGCCCTGGACGTATCCGTGCAGGCCCAGGTTTTAAATCTTCTGGAGACGCTGCGGGATGAGAAGGGCCTTACCTTCCTCTTTGTGGCCCATGATATTTCCGTGGTGGAGCATATCTCCGATGATATTGCCGTGATGTACGTGGGCCGCATCGTGGAACAGGCGGAGACCGAGGAACTCCTCTACCATCCCCTGCATCCCTATACGGAAGCCCTGGTGTCGGCTATTCCGGTGATCAACTCGGATAAATCCAAAAACCGGATACGCCTGGAGGGGGATGTGCCCAATCCGGTGGACGCGCCCCCGGGATGCGTGTTTCATCCCCGCTGCCGTTACGCCGGCCCCGAATGTTCCGTTTCCGTTCCGGAACTGCGGGAGGCGGGACCGGGCCACCAGGTGGCCTGCCATAACTACGATAAAATTACCCTGAGAGGAATATAATATGTCCGAGAGAGCAGTAGCCGTGATAGCCTATCTTTTCAGTCTGCCCGGCGCCCTTGTGGTCGCCGCCCTGGGCAGAAAAAACCGTTTCTGTCTTCACCATGCCCGGCGTTCCCTGGAGTTGTTCCTCTTTCTCGCCTTCCTCTTCTGCGGCTGGTTTGTGCTTCTGTACCTCCTCATCCTGATCCCCTATGCGGGGTTTCCCATCGCGGTGAGTTTATTTGGTATTGTGGCGGCGGCGTTCCTCTTTGCCTGGGCCCTCTGTATTCTGGGTATACTCAAGGCCTTGAGGGGAGACAAAGTAATATTCCCCCTGGTAAGCGGCCTCATGGAGCGCGCCGGGCGCCTCTGGAAGATTCTGGGGATGGATGAGGTATAAGCCCGCAGAAGCTATTGAACAACTCTACTATCGTCGAATTTGAGCATTGGGGCTGCGGCGGAGATCTCCATTACCCTAGAGCCCTGTCCAGGTCGGCGATGATGTCTTCCGGGTTTTCTATGCCCACGGAAAGGCGGAGCAGTTTTTCATTCACGCCGGCCGCAAGGCGCATAGATTCGGGGATTGCCCCGTGGGTCTGCACCAGGGGATAGGTAATGAGTGATTCAACCCCTCCCAGGCTTTCGGCAAAGAGGATAAGGCTCACCTTTTGCAGTACCTTTTCCACATCCCGGCTGTCTTTTAGGTAAAACGAGATCATACCGTTGTGTCCGCGGCTCTGGGCGGCGGAGAGGCTGTGCTGGGGATGATCCTCAAAACCGGTATAGAACACTTTTTCCACTTTGGCATGGCTTTTAAGCCACCGGGCGACGGTTTTTCCATTGGACTGATGTTTTTCCATCCGCAGAGCCAGGGTCTTTATGCCCCGCAGGGTAAGCCATGAGTCAAGCGGGCCGAGTGTTGCGCCTTCGCTTTTCTGGGCTTCCCGCAGGGGAATGTCATAGTCTTCCCCGGAATGAACGATAAAGCCTGCCAGGGTGTCGTTGTGGCCCGCCAGATACTTGCTCCCCGAGTGGAGGACAAAATCGGCCCCCAGGCCGAGGGGGGTCTGAAAATAAGGAGTAAGGAAGGTATTGTCCACGATGAGCAGTGCCCCGTGCCTATGGATAAGATCGGAACATCTTTTGATATCCGTTACCTTCATCATGGGGTTGGAAGGAGTTTCGATGTAGAGGGCCCTGGTTTCGGGGCGCAGGGCGGCTTCGACTTTGGCTATGTCGCTGGTATCTATCCAGGAAAATTCAAAGCCGTAAGCGGCGTAGTACTCGTTGAAGAGCCGGTATGTCCCGCCGTAGAGATCCTCCGATACGATGAAATGGACAGGCGCATCTTTTTTGGGCGAAAAGATCTTTAATATAGAAGAAACCGCCCCCATGCCCGTGGCAAAGGCGAGGCCGTATTTTCCGTGTTCCAGGAGGGCTACGGTTTCTTCCAGCGCGCTCCGGGTGGGGTTTATTGCCCTGGAATAGTCAAAACCGGTGGATTCTCCAAGCCGGGGATGGCGGAAGGTGGCGCTTTGATAGATGGGAACGCTTATGGCCCCGGTGAGCGGATCGAACAACTGAGTCCCGTGAACGCAGGCGGTATCTGTTTTCAAAGGGGGAACCTTCAGCCCCCCGGTTTGGCCGAATATCATAAAAGAGCCTCCTCAAAATCGGCAATTAGGTCTTCACTTTCTTCAAGCCCGGCTGAAATCCGTATGAGGGTATCGGTAATGCCCAGTCGTTCCCGTTCCGCCTGAGGCATGGAGGCGTGGCTCATTTTTACCGGGTAGGAAGCGATGGTTTCCACACCGCCCAGGCTTACCGCTGCCGCCGCAAGACGGGTTTTTCCCAGAAATCTCAGGGCCTGCGCGGTTGTTTTGGTCTTGAAGGAGAATACCACTCCCGGCCCGGATGCCTGGGCATCGTGAACGGCCTTTCCTTCGGCGTTTTCGAGCCCCGGATAATACACCGCTTCCACGTTTTTATTGTCCAGAAGCCGTTTTGCCAGGAAGAGCGCGGTTTTCTGCTGGGCTTCCAGCCTTATCTTGAGGGTTTTGATCCCCCGCTGTACGATCCAGCAGTCCCAGGGGCCCAGCACCGCCCCAAAGCCGTTCTGCATCGCATAGATCCGTTTCCCCAACTCTTCATTCCGGGTAACCGTCAGTCCCGCCACAACATCGCTGTGGCCGCCCAGGAACTTGGTTGCCGAATGGATGACAATATCCGCCCCCAGTTCCAGAGGTCTCTGGAGGATCGGCGTCATGAAGGTGTTATCTACAATGGAAACAAGAGCCGCTTCCCGTGCAAAGGCAAGGGCCGCCCCGAGATCCGTGATCTTCAAGAGGGGATTTGAGGGGGTTTCGAGAAAGAGAGCCTTTGTATTGGGCCGGAGGGAGCGCCGGATTTCGTCAATATTTTGGGCGTTTACCGCAGTTACTTCCAGGCCCCAGCGTTTATAAAAAGTGTTGATGATCCGGTAACTGCCACCGTAAATATCCTCTGCCGTGATGATGTGATCCCCCGCGGAAAAGATCCCCAGAGCCGAAGCAACAGCCGCAATCCCCGATGAAAAGGCATAGCCCTTGGCCCCGCCTTCCAGCGCGGCAATGGTTTCCTCCAGGGCTTTCCGGGTGGGATTTCCCGAGCGGGCATAGTCAAATTCCCTCTGTACAGGGGCTTCGCCCGGGGCGTTTTCCCGGAAAGAGACACCCTGATCAAAGGTGGAAGTCTGGAAAACCGGTGTTCCCAGGGCCCCGGTATGACCTTCCTTCGCAGCGCTGTTGTGAATAAGCATGGTTCCAATCTTCATGATGATTTTTCCTATTATTTCAACCGGGATGATATACTATATACGGAAGCCGGGCCTGTGTCAAATAGCGGCATTGGCCGCATAAAATAAGATCCCCATATAATATAAATTCTATCAAAATAATAGGAAATACTATTGACAAAAAAATTCGGGATCGCTATAGTATCTATATATCCTAGTAATACAATAGGAATAATAAAGAGGTGTAATAGTGGCAAAGAAGATTAAGCAGATAGCTATATACGGAAAGGGGGGCATCGGCAAGTCTACTACCACTTCCAATCTCAGCGCCGCCCTTTCACAGATTGGGTTCAAGGTGATGCAGTTCGGCTGCGATCCCAAGAGCGATTCCACCAATACCCTTAGGGACGGCAAATTTATCCCGACGGTGCTGGATACGCTCCGGGAAAAGTCGGCGGTGAAGGCTTCGGAAGTCATTTATGAGGGCTTTAACGGAATTTACTGTGTAGAGGCCGGAGGACCGGCGCCCGGGGTCGGCTGCGCGGGCCGGGGGATAATCACTGCGGTGGAACTGTTCAAACATCAGAAGGTCTTTGAGGAACTGGATCTTGACGTGGTGATCTACGATGTCCTGGGCGACGTTGTCTGCGGCGGTTTTGCGGTTCCCATACGGGAAGGGATCGCAGAACACGTGTTTACGGTGTCCTCATCGGACTTTATGTCCATCTATGCATCGAACAATCTCTTTAAGGGGATAAGCAAGTACTCCGCTTCCGGCGGGGCGCTTCTGGGCGGGGTGATTGCCAATTCCATGGGGCCTCCCTATTCAAAGGAGATCATTGACGATTTTGCGGAGAGAACGGCAACTCAAATAATTGAATACATTCCCCGCTCCATAACGGTAACCCAGAGTGAACTCCAGGGGAAAACCACCATTGAGGCGGCTCCCGATTCCGCCCAGGCGGAAGTGTACCGTTCCCTGGCGCGGAAGATTGCCGATCATGACGAGTCAAAGGCGCCTTCTCCCCTTGAAAGCATGGAACTGCGTTCCTGGGCCGCTTCCTGGGCCGACAGTCTTCTTGCTCTGGAACAGGGGAAAATTGTTTCCTCAGGCTCCAGTATTTAACAGGTTTGTTCGGGAACCCGGTTGGTTCATGGGCCAAGAATTTGGAGAACGGTATGGGTATACGGGAAGAGAATTTCAGAAGATCGCTCAGTCATCCCTGCTTCAACGGCTGCGGGGGAAAGAATACCCGTATTCATCTGCCCGTTGCGCCCGACTGCAACATACAGTGCAACTACTGTGTCCGCAAATTTGAATGTGTCAACGAGAGCCGTCCCGGAGTAACGGCAAAGGTGTTGAGCCCGCGGGAGGCGCTTGAACGGTTTACCGCTGTCAAAGAGAGGCTGGGGAAGATCGACGTAGTTGGCATTGCAGGGCCGGGGGATGCTCTTGCGAATTTTGAAAAGGTAAAGGAATGCTTTGCCCTGATTCGCGGCGTTGATAATGAAGTTACCTTCTGCCTTTCCACAAACGGCCTCCTGCTTCCCCGCTATGCCGCCGGGAT
>JAIRXN010000160.1 GCA_031268245.1 Treponema sp.
GATCTTCTGGCTACCGGAACCAAAAACGATTCCGCGCCCCGGCAGGGGAACTCTTCCGGGGATCGGGGCCAGGATGAAAAGAACCGCTCAAGCCGGGAGAAAGACAGCGCCGGTTTCAAGCCCATGGGAATTCAGGTAGTCCGGATCGCGAAAACCGGTTCTTCCGTAAAGCCGGGAACATCCGGCGTTGCGCCGGACGCCTCTCCCCTCCAGCCCGCTTCCCGCAATACCGGGAATGGCCTTCCGCAGAACGATGCCGCCAAAATTACCGAAGCGAGAATCAAAGGTTACGAAGGCGACCCCTGCCCCAACTGCGGTTCCCTCACCCTGGTACGCAACGGCACCTGCATGAAATGCGATACCTGCGGAGGAACAACAGGCTGCAGTTGAATTTTGATGCAGGTATCGTCCCGGCTGTAAACAGTCCTGTTATGCGAAGCGCTTTTTGCTTTTAAAATCTTATATTTAATAACGCCCATTCATACATATCCCGATTAACAACTGCCCAACGTTGAAGTATGTTTTCATTATCACGCCAACAGTCTTTTCTATCAAATGAGTATCTGTTTAACAGTTTTTCCGAAAATATTTTTAATAATTCTGCATCGCCATAGTCTTCTTCCTTTTTGTTGCTTTTGAGAAGTATTTCATTAAATAAATCTTGGACAGTAGGCAATTTCAAATTATCTAATAATTCTGTATCTATTCCATTCATATTAAACAATATTTTTAATTCTTCAAATAATTTTCCGATTATTTTGTTATATGTAGTATCCTTTAATACAATACCAAGTTCAAAATTATTTATTTGAGAAAATTTGTATAAATTTAATGATGTTATAATCAATGTACCACTTGTAATATATGCCTTTGCATGAAAATTAGGTATGCAATAAAATTCAACATTTGGCATAGATACTTGAAAATCTTCAAGTTTTTTCTTTTTACTTTCCTTTTCAATTTCTGTATATAAAATAACAACTTTTGCGTCAGACATTGCCAAGATTGCTTGTATTTTTTCAGTTAAATCTAAATAAGGTGATAAAATAAGAATGAAATGCCATTCATTTCTGAACATATTCTCAATTTCATAATTTAATTCAGTAGTATTTACCAATTCAATAGAATCATTCATTGTTTCCTCCAAAGTAATTTGATAATATCTTATTCTTTATCCTTATGTCAATTAGTTTATTAAATCATTTTCAAGCCAATTTGTGTCTAATCATCCCAATAATTCCCCGAATCTGCCTGTCCCGGCTAATCAGGAGCAGGAGGAGTCCGGCGCCGGCAAAGATGAGGGACTGGGCGGCGAGGGGTATGCCGTACCTTATGATGCGGCCCCGGTCCGCAAAGAGGGGCGCAAAGAAACTGTTCAGCAGAAGCACCGGAACAGAAGCAATTGCCGAAAAGAGTATCATTTTGAGCATGTAGACAAGGGCGGAACGGATCGTTTTTCCCAGCGCAATATCTCTGTTTTTCTTCAGGAATAATAATAGTAATACTGTGTTTACCACGCTTGAAAGGCTCAGGGCCAGGGCGATGCCTGAACCCCGCAGGGGTCTTACCAGAAGGATTGCCAGGCTGATGTTACAGCCGAAGGAGATGATCCCTGCCAGGGTGGGGGACTTTGAATCGCTTTGGGCGTAGAAGGCCGGAGCCAGGATGCGGTTCAGGGCGATGAAGTAGAGACCGGGCATGTGAAAGTGAAAGGCTGCCAGCGTCAGGCGGACAGAAGCTTCGTCAAAGCGGCGGCTTTGAAAGAGGAGACGGACAAGGCTTTCGCCCTGGCAGAGGGAAAAGAAGGTGATGGGAATCGTGATGAGGGTAATGACATTCATTGCGCCGCCGAGCCTTTCGTTGTATATTTCCCAGCGGCCCGATTTTGCGTACTCCGCCAGATCCGGCAGTAACACTGTTCCTATGGAAACGGCAAAGACTCCCAGGATCAGTTCCTGCAGGCGGAGGGAGTACTGCAGGCTTGATACCACTCCCTCTCCCGCGTTTCCCGCCAGGGCGGTGGACACGAGGTCGTTGATCTGGTAGGCGGCCATACCGATGATCGTGGGCCCGACAAGGCGCAGTACCTTTCGTGTACCAGGATTACCGAGGGCGCGTTTGAGGTTTACAAAGAAAAATGCATAGCCCTTTTTCAGCACAAAGGGGAACTGTATCGCCGCTTCCAAAAAACCCCCGATAAAGATACCCGCGGCCATGGCGCGGGCCGGATTCTTCGTGAAGGGGCTTAAGCCATAGGCGCAGAGAATCGTTACGATGTTGAGCAGGATCGGCGCCAGTCCCGATGGGGTAAAGATCCTCAGGCTGTTGAGGATACCCTGGAACAGAGCCGCAAGGGAGATGAAGGCCAGAAAGGGAAACATGATCCGTGTCAGTAATACTGTTTCGTCAAGTTCTTCCAGTCCGAATACAGGCACGATAAGGGGAGTAATGAGGATGCCGATCACCACCGCAAGGCTTACAAAAAACGTGAGAAAGGTAAATATGCAGGAAAGGAATTCCCTGCGCTCCTCCGCTGCCCCCGCCTTTCCCGTTTCTTCGTTCAGAAGATACTCCTTGAATGTAGGGATAAAGGCCACGGCAATGGAGCCTTCGGCAAAAAGGCGGCGGAAGAGGTTTGGGATCATGAAGGCTACGGAAAACGCATCGGAGAGGGCGCTTGTTCCCAGAAGGCTTGCCTTGGTCATTTCCCGGAGAAGTCCCAGTATACGGGAAACAAACGTTAAAAGGGAAAGAATGGAACCATGTTTCAACAGTGAGGATTTGGATGCGGAATCCTGAATTGGCTTCATCTAAAGTCCTGGGGTCTGTTGGTGATGATCCCTTCGCAGCCTTTTGAAAGAAGCCTTGCCGCCAGGGCGGTATCATCCACCGTCCAGGGAACCAGGGGCCTGCCTTCGACACGGGCGAAACGGAAATAGTTAAAACTGTTTACCTGAAGGTGTTCCGGCTTGAGATAGTCGCAGCGGGAGAGGATGCGCCCGAAACCCCAGCGGAGCAGCAGGGGCACCTCCCTGTCCGCGCTCCAGATGACGGCTGTGGGAACGGCGGGGCAGAGTCTTTTGAAGGCGGCGACGGCAAAAGGGTTGAACGAAGAAACAGTTACCGCGTGCAGGGCCCTCTCTCCCATGCTCTCGAGCTTTTCCGCAAGAAGGACCGGCAGGGGATCGTGTCCTGAAAGACTTGTTTTTAGTTCTATATCAATGTACATGCCGGGACAGAATTCTTCCAGCACCGTTTCGATGAGGGGAGGCGCTTCTCCCTTACCCACATCAATTTTTTTTATTTCGGCATATTCAAGATCCGCAATGGCCCTTTCGTCTCCGGCGAGGCGTTTGAAGTCATCGTCGTGGGCCACCACCATTTCTCCTGATGCGCATACATGAATATCCAGTTCGATGCCCGGAGCGCCCAGTTCCCTGGCCTTCCTGAAGGCTGCCATGGTATTTTCCGGTTCCAGGGAGGAACATCCCCGGTGGCTAAAGAGAAGGGGCCGGCTTCTGTCCGGCAAAAGAGGGACGCGATTCATGATTCAACCTCCGAAGGGGAAGCCCGGCCTCCGGCCTTGACTTCCAGTTTTGATTTCAACACAGCCAATTCTATTTCCGCGGAAAGTTCCCGGTTTCCGCGAAGCTTTTCGATTTCGTCTTTAAGATTTGCAGTTTCCATTTTTAGTTCTTCTGTTTTTGCCTTGAGTTTTCCCGCTTCCGTTTCCGCCTCCGGAACAAGATCCTCTTTTCCCGCTTTTCGGGCAAGTTCAATCCTGCCTTCCCAGATACGAATTTCTTCTTCCAGCTTTTCCAGTTCCTTTCCATTCAGCCTGAACTGGGTAAGCAGGGAAAGGAGATATTCTTTTTCATTCTCATTTTCCATATTGGATCCTTTTGTGGTGCGGCAGCTTAATTTCAAGGTATCAGATATTGAGCCAATATCTTCAGGAGTTCATTAAAATCAAGCGGCTTACCCAGATGACTGTTCATGCCTGCGGCGAGGCACTGGTCAATATCTTCCTTGAATACATTGGCCGTCATGGCGATGATGGGTACCTTTTTTGACTGTCCTATATCCATGCCCCGGATGAGCCGGGTAGATTCGTAACCGCCCATTTCCGGCATCTGTATATCCATAAGGATCAGATCGTAACGCCGGGGATCCGCAGCATATTTTTCAAAAGCGATTTTTCCGTTTTCCGCTTCATCAATAATGATACCAACGGGTTCCAGCACCGTTCTTACAATTTCCCGGTTAATATCAATGTCTTCCACCAGAAGGATCCGGCGGCCCTTAAAATTATGTTCCCGCTTTTTTTCTTCAAGATCTTTTTCGGATGTATCACACGCATCGTTTATGATGCCTTTCGGTACACGGATAGTAACGATGAAAGTGGAACCCTTGCCCGATTCCGATTTAAGCCCGATTTCCCCGTCCATTAATTCTACAATTTTTTTGGAGATCGCCAGCCCGAGGCCTGTACCGCCGAATCTTCGGGATATGCTGTTGTCCGCCTGTTCAAAGGAACGGAAGAGCCTTGACTGCTGTTCTTCCGAAATACCAATTCCCGTATCCTGTACTTTTATTTCCAGCCTGCAAAGTGTCTCTCCCTCTTCCGTTTTTGTTTCTTCCAGCAGTTTTGCCGAGATGCTGATTGAGCCGTATTCCGGCGTAAATTTGATGGAGTTGGTAAGCAGATTACTTATCACCTGGGCAAGCCGCTGATCATCGGCAATGATACTGGAAGGAATGGCAGGATCGATAAAGCAATCAAATTTCAGTTTTTTCTCTTCCAGCTTGAATTCGAGAACATCAATAATCCGGTGCAGCATCCCGCTGAAGTTGAATTCTGCGGGGGAAAGTTCAAAGTGCTCCGCCTCAATTTTAGACATATCAAGAATGTCGTTGATCACACCCAGAAGATGAGCGGAGGCTCCCTTGATCTTGTCCAGACAGTAATTCTTTTGCTCTATATCCGCTGCAGGCCGCCCGATATTCGCCATGCCGATGATCGCATTGAGCGGGGTGCGGATCTCATGACTCATGTTGGCAAGAAAATTGGACTTTGCCTGGCTGGCTTCCTCCGCCCGTTTTACGGCATTCTGAATCTCGGTAGTATCGTGCAGGATCATCAGGGCGCCCTCATGTCCTTCTTTCTCATCAAACATGGGTGTAAAAAGAAGCTCATAATCCCTCATCGTGCCGGTTCTGCTCATGTCCATCTGTTCCTTAAGAACGACAGGTTTATGATCCTTGATGGATTTTGTGAAGATATGATTTAACTTTTCCAGTTTGGCTTCATCAATAAAATTACCGAACACATCCGGAAAGGTTCGTCCGGCGATAAGGCCGAAATTCTTTATTCCGGTTTTTTTGAGAAAAATATCGGCGCAGTAGAGAATATATCCTTTTTCGTCAAACAGAATCAAAATTTCAGGGCTATAGTCCAGGATCAGCGTCATATATTGATCCTGTCTCAGCCTTTCCGTCCTGAGTATATTGTCTACATTTTCTTTTGCAATACTGGTGATTCTGATCCGTTCCAGAGTCCGCTGGGACATTTCAGCCTGTCTGGTAACACGTTTCAGTTCCTTACGGAGGAAGGCTATTTCTTCTGCGTCTGTGCGGACAATTCCCGATGAATCCTCCATTCCCGGCCTCTATTATATAGTGTCTGTCCACAAAGTCGGTTACTTTGCGGACAGACTTTGCATTTTCTCGCCTAAAGGCTACGAAAATGCGGTTTTAAGGAAGTCTGTCTATAATGTGTCTACATTATAGACAGACTCTATATAAGGTTTTCTACATTTTTACCCATTCAGGGCATATTTCAGATAAAATTTAACATTTCTTTAACAACTTTTTTTGAATTTGCAGTACAATCAAGTCCAGAATGGAGAAACCTATGGTCAATATACTGGTTGTAGAGGACGATGAAAAACTGAACCGCATAGTCTGCGCCCACCTTGCCGAACAGGGCTACCGGGCCATCGGCTGCCTTTCGGCAATAGAAGCCTTTGACCGCATGATAGACAACATCATCGGCCTCATTATTTCCGATATTATGATGCCCGAAGTGGACGGGTTCAAGTTCGCCTCTATGGTACGGGAACAGGACAAACTGATTCCCATCCTTTTTGTCACCGCCAGGGACGACATCACCTCAAAACAGAAGGGCTTCCGTATCGGAATCGATGATTACATGGTCAAGCCCGTTGACCTGGACGAACTTGTCCTGCGGGTAGGGGCGCTCCTGCGGCGGGCGAATATCGCTAACGAAAAAAAACTCACCGCCGGAAGCCTGGTCCTCAACGCCGATGAAATGACCGCGACGGTAGGGGGAGAGGAAATACCCATTACGGTAAGGGAATTCAACGTATTGTGGAAACTTCTGTCATA
>JAIRXN010000002.1 GCA_031268245.1 Treponema sp.
CCGGTTCGGCTGCCTGGGAAAAGGGGTTGTTCTGTGCGCCGAGTTCATACCAGCCCCCCGGCGCGATATTCCTGTATTCAAAGAGGAAACGGGGCTTGAACTGGGCTTCCAGCATCCTGTGGCTGCCGTTCCATGTGAGGAATCTGACTTCTCCCACCGGAGGCGGTTCATCGGGAACCTTGATCTCGGCGGTAAAGTCCCAGGCAAGCTTTCTGCCGTATATGTCTTCCATTTCGGCGTCTATGGTGATAGTGAAAATATCGCCGTAACCGACAGGAAGATTGTATACACGGAGCATGCGGCTGTCAATTTCAAGATTATCCTTTTCGTCGAAGGGAATATTTCTGCCGTCTTTGAATGCCGTATGAATGCGTCCCGTGACACTATCCCTGTTGAGGGGGCAGTTGAAGGATATATCAAAAAGATTGAGATACTTTCCGTAACTTGGCAGCCTTTCCGTGCGGCTTACCACAAAGGTCCCCGGAGTCCTGAAGCGGTACACCTGATCTCTCGGAGAGCCGAGTGTCGCGTTAAAGGATTTGGCGCCGGCCTTGAGCGTGATTGACAAGTCCGTGGCAAACTCAACTTCACTTGTCAATAGTACTTTCAGTTTTCCGTCGTCCTCCTGGCCGAGCATAAATTTTTTTGCTCCGCCCGCGGCGGTTTTGATCTCAAGATACGGTGCAATATCCCCAATGCGCACAGGATAGTTAAAAACAAGGATGATCTCTTTGGCCGCTTCGGGAGGAACGGCGTTTTCCGCAAAGTAGAACCCGGTTTTCTTCCGGAATTCTTCACCGATGATGAGCTGTTTGATGCTCAGGGTTTCCGTTTCAAATGTAAAGATCCGTTCCCCGCTTATTTTCTGCCCGAAGAGGGACTGGGCGTTGGCGGAAACGGTGATTGTGTACTGCTGCTGGCTCTGACAGGGTTCGTCTCCCTCAAAACTGAGAAAACTTGTCCCGTACCAGCGGAAACTGCCTTTCAGGGGAGGGTCTATGGTCATGACAGGAGATGTATCGCTTTTCTTTCCCAGGCTGGCAAGCGGAACCATGGGAGAGGAAAACATGACGTATACGGAGGGCCTCTGCACAGCCGCCGAAAATTTCCCCCTGGGCCCCCAGTCAATGACGCTGAGGGCCTCACCCTCCGCATCCTTAAGTCCCGAAGAGAGCAGGGCCCTTTCCTGGGCTTCTTCAATTTCCCGCTTCCGCGCGGTTTCCTTTTCAGGATCGAAGTATGAGGTGTTGTAAGCGGCAAGCTTGCGGAGGCCGGGAATAACGGAAGCGCTTCTTCCCGTACCCGGAGAGACCGCTCCCTGCATGAGATCCTCTGCCCTTAGGGTTTCCGCAAAGGATTCCGGTTCCCCGTACTGAAGGCGGTAATCCAGGGCAAAAGCCCGTTCCGCCTCTTCGGCAGTGGCATACCCAAGACCGCTGTCCACAAAGACGGCAGGCGAAACCGAGTAATCGTATTCTTCACCGTTCTGCAGGATGGTGGAATCCCCGGAAACGTTTTTCTGCCCGGAACACGAGACGATAATACCGGCGGCAAGAATATAGAAAGATATGGCCGAAAGGCGGAATTGATGTTTCATAGGTCTATAATAGACGGGCTTGTTCCAAAATGTCAATTTTAAAACGCACACTATTGCAGGGAAGCGAATCATGCTATAAAATCCACTATAAGTAAGAGGCGCCGCCTCACTATTTTTGCAAGGAGAAGACAATGGAACTAAAAGATTCCCAGACATGGAAAAATTTGCAGACCGCCTTTGCAGGCGAATCTCAGGCTCATACCAAGTATCTCTACTATGCTTCAAAGGCGGAGAAAGACGGTTATGTGCAGCTCGGCGCCATTTTCCGGGAAACCGCCGGAAATGAAAAGGAACACGCCAAACTCTGGTTCAAACACCTCCACGGCGATGAGGTTCCGGCAACCACGGCAAACCTCAAGGATGCCGCGGCCGGGGAACACTATGAGTGGACCGACATGTATGCGGGTTTTGCCAAGACCGCCAGGGAAGAAGGTTTTGCCCAGATTGCCGCCCAGATGGAAGGAGTTGCAAAGATTGAAAAAGAGCATGAGGAACGCTATCTGAAGCTTCTTTCCAACATCGAAGGCGGCATTGTGTTCTCCCGGGACGGGGATCAGGTCTGGCAGTGCAGCAACTGCGGCCACATTGTTATCGGAAAGAAGGCCCCTGAACTCTGTCCGGTTTGCAAGCATCCCAAGGCTTACTTCCAGATCCGCGCCCAGAACTATTGAGCCCGGTAAACCCGGCGCGGTTGGGAGCGCGGTTTTGGAACCGCCGCCGGCCGCGGCAGGACAGTTGTCATTATTCCCTGTCAGCGCTACTATCGGATCATGAGCAAAGCAGGTCTTTCCCGGCAGGAAGCTTGGGAGCTTTTACGCACATACAATAAGGACCTTTTTCATCTCCAGCATGCACTGACCGTAGAGGGAGTGATGAAGTGGTATGCCGGGGAGACGGGTTTTGCCTCCGAAGAAGAGTTCTGGGGAAACGCGGGGCTTCTCCACGACATTGATTTTGAAGAGTTTCCGCAGGAACACTGTCTCAAGGCGCCGGAACTGCTCCGTTCAGGCGGAGCCTGTGAAGAGCTGATCCATGCGGTGGTAAGCCATGGTTACGGGCTTACCGCGGTGGATGCCAAACCGGAACATCTTATGGAAAAGATCCTTTTTGCCTCCGATGAATTGACCGGCCTCATCTGGGCCTGCGCCATTATCCGGCCTTCAAAGAGCACCATGGATCTGGAACTTAAATCGGTAAAGAAAAAATTCAAGACCCCTGCCTTTGCCGCAGGCTGTTCCCGTGAAGTGATAAGGCAGGGCGCCGATCTTCTCGGCTGGGAACTGGATACCCTGATCGAAAAAACCATTCTGGCGATGAGGAGTTGTGAGGAAGCGGTCAACGCTTCCGTTGCGTCCCTGTGAACAGTAAAGCTGTCATCGCCATGTCAGGCGGGGTGGACAGTTCTGTTGCCGCTTCCCTCGTGCTGGACTGCGGCTATGAATGTATCGGTATCACACTTAAACTCTACTCAGGCGGTTCCCGCTGCTGTTCGCTGGAAGACATAAACGATGCCCGGCAGGTAGCCTGGCGGCTGGACATTCCCCACTATGTCCTCAACTTTACCGGAGAATTTGAAACAAACGTGATTCGCCCTTTTGTGGAAACCTATATGCGCGGCGAAACACCCAATCCCTGCATTGACTGCAACCGTTTCATCAAATGGAAAGCCCTGCTTCAGCGGGCGGCCCAACTGGGCTTTGACAGACTTGTTACAGGACACTATGCGCAAATTGAAAGGGATACTGTTTCGGGCCGCTTCCTTCTAAAAAAAGCGGAAGACCTTCAGAAAGATCAGAGCTATGTGCTCTATATGCTCAGCCAGGATGAACTGCGGCGGACACTTTTCCCCCTGGGGGCCATGAGCAAGGCCCGTGTCCGTTCCATTGCGGAAGAAAAGAATTTTATCACCGCAAAAAAAAACGACAGTCAGGATATCTGCTTTGTTCCTTCCGGGGACTACGGCGCCTTTATCGAAAGGTGGACCGGAAAGTCTCTGGAAGAGGGAGAGATCATCAACATGCAGGGGAAGGTAATCGGCCGGCACCGGGGCATTGCCCGCTATACCCTTGGGCAGCGCCGCGGCCTTGCGGTGGCCTGCAA
>JAIRXN010000075.1 GCA_031268245.1 Treponema sp.
ATTACGGCAATAGCCCTTAAAACCGATGTTACCAGCGAAGCGGATGTGGAAAAGATGCTGAAGGATATTACCGGCGCATGGGGCCGTCTGGACATAGGCGTGAACAACGCCGGCATGGGTGTCTGGAAGGATGCTCTTACCCAGGATTTTGCCGAATGGCGGAAGGTGCTGACCCTCAATCTGGATTCGGTGTTTCTCTGTGCACGAGGCGAGGCGGGGATAATGGAAAAGGCGGGCTATGGGAAAATTATTAACACCGCTTCAATGTCGGCCCATATCTCCAACACCCCCCAGAATCAGGCTGCCTACAATGCGTCCAAGGCAGGGGTGCTTCACCTGACCCGGAGTCTCGCCGCCGAGTGGGCGCCCAAAGGTATCCGGGTGAACAGTATCAGTCCCGGCTATACCAAGACCGCTTTGGTGGAGAATCTGCTTGAAACCCCCGAGGGGAAGACCATGCTTCCCAGGTGGCTTGAGAAGATACCCATGGGGCGCATGGCCCTTACAGATGATCTTCAGGGAGCGGTAGTGTTCCTTGCCTCTCCGGCTTCGGACTACATGACCGGCGCAGACCTGATCATTGACGGCGGATACTGCTGTTGGTAGGAGAAGGGAGGCTGTTCCCTTTCTCCGGCTTTTCCAGGAGATTGTCCAAAACTCGCTTGGGTTTTGGACAATCTCAAGTATCCATCGGTTGAAAAATTGACCCGTTGGGTTCATTATAGGCTTATGCGGATCTTTCGTGCCTTCCTTCCGGCTGTTCTTCTCTTTTTTTCTTTCGTCCCGCTTCCGGCCCAGAGTTCCGGAACTGCCGGGCAGGGGCAAACCCGGCGGAGCGCCATTGAGATCTACCGGATCGGCCGCAATATGGAAGCCCAGAACCGCATGGCCGAAGCCGATGTCTCCTATAATGAGGTAATCCGTATCTGCCAGGACGAGGTCTCCCGGAATGCCGCCACGAGGGATACATATACGGCTATCACATGGGCTCTTAACCGGCAGCAGAAGTATGCCGAAGTTATCACTTGGGGGGAACGGGGTTTAAGGCTCTATGCTAATGAATACCGGGTGGTGGAGACTATGGGGGAAGCCTATTTCTACCTCAAGGATTACGATCGTTCCCTGATCTTTATGCAGCGTTATACCAATGCTTCTCCCCAGGGAGAAAGGGTATCTGTCGCCTATTTTTTTATAGGGGAGATCTTCCGTCTGACGGAGAAGAACCGCCATGCGGACATTGCCTATACCACGGCGGTGCGTCTTGAACCCGGCATAGCCCTCTGGTGGTTCAGGCTGGGCTCGGTGAGGGAGGCCCTGGGCGACTATCCCCAGGCGGTAGAAGCCTATCAGCGGGCGCTGCTGCTCAATTCCGACTACAGGGAGGCCAATGACGGCCTTGCCCGCTCAAGAAACCGGTAGGGAAAGATCCAGCAGCAGATTGTCTATTTCCTCAATAATATGACCTTTTTTGAAATGTAGTTTTTTTTCCTGCATAAGAGAGAAGACGCCGAAAGTCCGGGCCAGAAGCGAACCGAAGAATCCGGGAAGCCTCAGTCCGGGGCGGATAAAGACCGCGGAAAGCATGAAAAGCCCTTCCAGGGTAAACGCCCGCCTAAGCCCCGAGAGGAGGGCCCCTTCGGTGATGCGCAGCGATCCCAGGCTATAGAGAACCCTTCCAAAGGGCGCCAAAAGATTTCCCGCTACTATCCCCGCCATGACAAGAAGAGTAAAGAGAGGCTTAAGCTTCTTCCCGGAGAGCAGGGCGAGAAGCGTATAGAAGGCAAACTGAATGATCCGCCATTTCAGGGAACGGGTAAAAAGGAAGATCAGCATTAATACAAGGCCCGCAGCAAAGAGGAACACAGGACTCCATACACGAGACGGGGCTCCTTGCTTTGTTTTGGAAATTGCCGTCTCCGGAACAGGCGGAAACTCCAAAAGCCTGTACCACCGGGATTTCCGGGTAAAGGCTTCGGCAAAAAGCCCCAGGGCAAGGCCCGAAACGAGTCCTGCGAAGAGAAAAGGAGGCGCCAGATAGCGGACTCCATCGCCAAAGACAAAGAAAAAGGCCAGGATGAGTTGAACTGCATTGGAAGCGAGAGAACCGGCCAGGCTTATTCCCGCCAGGCTTAACAACGCAGAACCGCAGAGCCGTCTGAGAGAGAACATCAGAATGGCGGAGGCAAGGCCGCCCGACAGGGAAAAAATAAAGACATAGGAAAAAAGAGTCCCCGAAATAAGCGCCTGACCGAAGATCCTCAGCATAACGAGAAGAAACCAGGAACCTGCGGGGAAAATATTCAGGGCCAGGAGGAGGGGAAGGTTTGAAAGGCCGATACGCATAAAGGGAAGCGGTTTGGGGATAAGGTATTCTATGGCCGAAAGGAAGAGGCAGAAAGCCGCCAGAACGGGCAGCGCAGCCTCACCAGCTTGAGGCGTCAAGATCTTCATCTTCGCCTCCTTCCACGGAAACCATGACCCGGTTGGGAAGACAGGCTATGAAAGCCCCCCGCCGGTGAATTGTCCCGGCCGCAATACAGGTCTGGTTCAGGCAGGGAGAAGAGATTACCCGCGCCTTTCCATCATTGATCTCCAGTACCGTATCGCCCAGAGGCCCCTGTACGCTTACAAGCAGGGCTTCCCCGCCGGTTTTAGCGGGATAGACCCAGACGCCCTGATCCCCGGTAACTACCATGCCGGATGCTTCCCCTGCCGGAGAAAGAGAAATGAAGCTGTAAACACTTATACCGATGCCAAAGAAGAGAATTACAAGATCGAGGAGTTTCAGCCGCCGCAACAGCCTCCCCCGCGGTTTTTTTCAATAATCATGATATTTTATACCACGGGGCCGATACTGTGTATAGCGGCGTGAAGGCTGAAAAATTTTTCGAAATTATTCTTCCGGCACGCTTTAACTGTAACTTTTTTTTTCACCTATTGTTCTCTAGATACATGAAAAAAGTTTTTTCATAAGGCCGTTACCGGTGTTCCTCCTCCCGGTAACGGCTTTTCTTTTACCTTTTTTTGTAGTATAATGGGCTTGTCTATAATAGATACTTGTTTCCTATTCGATAATTAAGGTGATGTGTGTGAAGTTTTCTGTCCGAAACATGATTATCCCTCTTTTTTTGGGTTTTCTCCTGGTTTTTGCCTCTTGTCCCCAGCCTCCCGGCGGCGGAGACGAAGAGGTAAATTCGATACCCGTGGTGATCAATGCGGGGCCAAACGGTACCGTTATCGCAAGTCCTTCAAGCGGATATCCGGGCGATGAGATTAGTCTGAGGGTTATCCCCGATCCGGGACACAGGCTTGTGAGCGGCAGCTTCCTCGCCAACGAAGCCCCGGTGGATACCGAGACCCGGAAGGTCGT
>JAIRXN010000121.1 GCA_031268245.1 Treponema sp.
ATTTCAGAAAAGAATAGTTCCAAAAATCCGTAATTACGTGTGTAACAATGGGGGGGGGGGGGGGGGGGGGTAAATTGTTTATTAAGCAAATAAAATTTATTTTCCTCCGCGTCCCGGAAACCAGGACGGGCCCATCTTCGGCGGGCTTCCATTCCCCTGAACAGTTACACTATACCATGAGCGATCAATCATCTGTCAAGAAAAAAATGCAAAAAAGGCAGAAAATTTATTTTATCATTACAGTATATCTTAATTATTATGTCAAAACTTCCAAAACCCGGCCGGAGTTCCAGAACTTCCCTATATTTTCCGCTGCCTGGGCTCGGGATATTCGCCGTGTTCCCGTTTGGAGATCAGCACATTGCAGAGTTCCATGCCGATACTGTGAAAAGACGGCCCGACAGGTTTTACCGACGGAAGCCCGTGGTATGTAAACAGTTCCTCCTCGCAGTCATAAACAAGGAAGTTGTCATTTTTTGCCGGAATTTTGTACTGCATGAATTTTGCCCCCACAATGTAGTTGGCCGAATAATCCACCGTATATACGGCACAGCGGGAATTGAATCGGTGAAAAAACCTGTCTATCACGGTCATGGAGCCTTCGTCAGTGAGGCACGCATACTGTACGTCATCACTTTCTTCCCTGATGGTGTCGTAGATTCCCTCGAAACGGCGGTTGCTCTTCCGGGGATAGTAACCGACCACAAGAAAACGGCGGTATCCCCGATCCAGGAAGATCCGGCCCGCGGCGCAGGAATGGCGGTAATTATCGGTCTGTACCACGGGAAGGACGGGCAGTTCATCAAGAATAATATCGGCCACAATATCCATTCCCTCCCTCATTACATGGTAGAAGGGAAGGGACGCATTGTTAAAGTAAAGAGCAATAATGCCGTCGGCATCCAGCGAAAGAAGGTAATCGCCAAATTGCAGGGATCGGTAATCCATGTCGGGAATATTTTCGAAGCGGGCCAGCATGCCCTTCTCTTCGGCGGTCTCCCGTATACCCCGGAAAAAGGCATCGTTGAAGCGGGCATCCTGCCTGGCCGATACTACCGAGATCTTGTAATTTTCAAGTTTTTTCCGGGGCCGCAGTGACTGAACTGTGATGCCCGCCTTGCGCTTTACGGAGATATATCCGAAATCTTCAAGCTTCCTGACTCCCCGCTGGGCGGTCTGGAGACTTACCTTGTACTGTTCGGCAATTTCCCGGAGGGAAAGGAATTTATCCCCCTCATGGTAGTTGTTTTTAATATTCCTGATGATGGTACTGAAAAAAGAATCAAAAACTTTTTTTGGCATAATTAATACCCCGTTTTCCCTTTCGGGAGTATATAATACCGTGTATTTCATTACAACGGGGGTATTATTAATGAAATAGTCCCCCTCCATAAAGCCGTTCAAAACGGGCCTCCTTCGACTTTCCACCAAAGCCTCTCTTGTGTTACTATTGTCTCAATGAAAGCTGACAAAGTGCCCGGGGCCCTCATTGACGGAGCTTCGCGTATCATCAAGGGGAAGCGGGAATTTCTGGAACTTCTTACCGCGGCGGTTCTCGCCGGAGGGCATGTACTTATAGAGGATAATCCCGGTCTGGGGAAAACCACGGTGGCAAAGGCCCTTGCCCGGCTCATCGACGGGGGTTCGCGGGGTCTCGTCTTCAAGCGGATTCAGTTTACCCCGGATCTTTTGCCCTACGATATTACCGGGGTGGATGTTTTCGATCCCAAAACCCGGAAGTTCAGATTTGTACCCGGCCCGGTGCTTGCAAATATAGTTCTGGCGGATGAGATCAACCGTACCACTCCCAAGGTTCAGTCGGCCCTGCTGGAAGTGATGGCGGAACGGCAGGTTACCGTGGGCGCCGAAACCCATCTGCCGCCTGAACCTTTCTTTGTCATCGCCACCGAAAATCCCATCGAAAGCGAGGGGACTTTTCCTCTGCCCGCGGCCCAGCTTGACCGCTTCATGATGAAGCTTTCCCTGGGTTATCCTGGCCGGGAATCGGAACTCGCAATCCTTGAAGAAAATCCGGCTGCCGAAGGTCTTGAAAAGCTTGAACCGGTCTGTTCGGTTGCGGATTTCCGTTCTGCCCGGAAGATGGCCGCGGGGATCTTCTGCCATGCAAGTCTCAAGGAGGCCATTGTCGACATGGTGAGGGATACCCGGATTCACCGGGCCTTCACGCTGGGAGCCTCTCCCAGGGCGGCTCTGCACCTTCTGGAAGCCGCCAGAGCCCTGGCTCTGGTACGAGGCAGAAATTTTGTCGGCGATGAAGATCTAATGACTCTTGCTGTCCCGGTTTTGACCCACCGGCTCAAGTTACGCGATCCGCGTTCCGCCGGGGATAAGCTTGTCCGGGAGATATGTCTCGCCCGGCTTGAGGGGATTAAAAAGGATTGAAAGAAAGGAGCGTAAGCCCTGCGGTCTTCTATCCACGGACAATGGGGGTTTTTGTATTCCTCATCGTGATCCTCGCCTTTATTGCCGGGCTTTTCCGGAATGAACTGGCGCTTTTCCTTGTAGCCGCGGTTCTGCTGGCTATCTGGGCTTACTGTCTCCTTTTTACTCTGATTCTTGCCTTTCTCAACCGGAAGCGGGCCCGTTCACTCTCCTTCAGAATAAGCCCCGGACGTATCACGGCGGGGGAAGAAACAGCGCTTCTGCTTGAACAGGGATCGGAAAACAGGCGTTCCGGTTTTTTTGTGTTCCCCGCCATCATTGCCCGCTGCAGGATCAATCTCCGCACAAAAGACGGGCGGCTCCTGAGGCACATGTTCAACCTTGTTCATCTTGAAAACGGGGTGAGCTTTTTTACTGTTCCCGAACGGGGGGCCTGGTACTGTCTCAGCGACGAGGTTCTGATCATGGACAGTCTGGGTTTCTTCTGTTTCTCCTACAGAAGTTTTCAGGAGGGGAGTCCCCGGCTTCTGGCAGGTCCCCGTTCCGGCGCCGGCGCGGAACCGGTACATGCCCGTTCCGGCGGGGAGGAACAGCGCAGCGCATACAACTATCAGCGTACCGACAACCTTATCGAACACCGGCCCTATATTCCCGGAGACGATCCCCGCAGGATCAACTGGAAGCTTTACAGCCATCAGGGGGAACTCTTTGTCCGGGAAGGCGAAAGCGAACCTCCTCCCCATTCCCGGCTTACCATTCTGGTGGATACTCAGACCGATCCTGTTCTCTATTCAGGCAGGACAGGAAGGCAGGCGGTTGATATGCTCTGCGAATACGCGTTGGCAGCCGCCATGGACTGTGTGGGCAAGGGAATGGAGATACAGATCGGCTGGATCGGCGGCGGAGGGCGGGGGCAGAGTCCCGAAGAGTTGTCCGCTGCCCTGGCCTATCCGGCATCTCTGCCGCTCAAGGCCGCGGGGGAACTGGTTTCCGCGGCGGATTCTGTTGATGCCGCCGGAATTCCGGTTTCCCCGGAATACGGCTGCCTCATCCTGGCCCTTCCCCGTAAGCCGCCGCCGAAGGCCGAAGTTCCCCTCCGGAATACCGGTTCTGTTGGGGGGGACGCCGCTCTTGACCGTTTCCTGCAGAAACAGGGGTCCGCCCGGCGTATCGAACTCCTCTTTCTCTATGGCGGCCCTGATTCCGAAACCGGCGCAGGCCGTTCAATTCGGGAAGCGGCCCAGACTTCCGCCTCAATCTACAGCCAAAAGCCCGGGCTCAACGCCCGTCCTGTGTTTTATGATAGAATAGAATCAAGAGAATAAGAAATGCAGTTGTATACTCCACATTCCAAGATCCCCGCCGTAGAGAGTTCGGTCGCTCTTACGCTTCATTCCCTTGCCCTCTTTACCATCCTTTTTCAGTTCCGGCTGGTAAGCCGGGACATGGCCGACAGCCCGGTATTTGTTACAACGCTTCTGGCAGGTTTTCTGGGCGGGCTCTCCTTTGCCCTGACGGTCAAAGCGCCCCTTGTTTCCTTCTCCGGACTCGTTCTGGTGCCCTGGGTCTGCCGTTTCTTCATCAGCATACCCCGCTATTTTTCGCCGGATTTGGCGGTATCCCTCGATTCCCTGCTCCTCAACCTCGACCGGAACTACTTCGTCGTCCTTATCCCCTACTATTGGGCCGCTTTCAGCACGGCAGCTTCACTCAAGTCCCGGACATTCCTCCGTGCCTCCATCGTGGCAGGCATGGTACTGCTTCTGATTGTGTATTCCATGGCCCGGACGGTAAACATCGGCCTCTACCGTTTCCCCGTGGTGATGATTCTCATCTTTTCGGGCCTCCTCCTCCTTGAAGCGGCGGCCCTTCTTTTCTCCCTGCCCAGGGAAGTCAGGCTCCGCCGGGGGGAGATTCTGTCTGCTGCGGCTGTCCTCATTCTTCTTGCCCTGCTGGGCGGCTTCCTCTTCCTTAAACCCTCCCAGGAACGGGCGGTGGAGCAGGGGGGCGGGCTTCTTGAGCCTAAACTCTTCAGCTTTGATTTTTCCCAGTTTCTCAGACTGGAAACCGAGATCAGCATGAAGGATGATCTTGTGTTTATCGTAAAGAAGGATTCTGAAGACAGCCACATTCTTTTGCGCCGTTATGTGCTTTCCGGTTACAGCCGGAAGCAGGGTTTCTTCCGTATGGAAGACATCGATGAAAAGACTCACCCCCAGCGCCTCCCCGGAATACGGACTCTGTTCGACGATCCGGGGCCCATCAGGGATTCCCGGCTTACCAATCAGGAATACTACCTGGTGAACTTCGATTCGGCGGCGTTCATCGGCATGAATGCGCCTCTGGAGGCGGTTCCCTTTGAAACCTGGGATACCTCTTCCTTCATCTCCGCCTATGCGGTGCAGAGCAGGGTCTGCGAAGCCCTCTCCTTTGAACTTTACGATTCCCTTCTGGAGCCTCCAAGCGCGGAGAATCTGGGTCTCAGCGCGGAGGAGTATGCCCTGTACACCGAATACGGCGGAGACAAGCGTTTGGCCGCCTATGCCCAAGAGATAACCGAGGGCTTGAATTTCTACTGGGAGAAGGTAGATGCTGTCTATGAATGGCTCAAATACGGAGATTACCGTTACAGTCTTAAACCCGGTATAGCCCCCGACGGGGATCAGCTTTCGTATTTCCTCTTTGAATCGAAGAAGGGTTACTGTTCCTATTATGCCTTTTCCATGGCCCTGCTGCTCCGTTCCATAGGAATTCCCGCGCGGGTAGGAGCCGGCTTCTTTATCAATCCCGACGAAAACACCTTCGACTACTATCCTGTCCGTTCCAACATGGCCCATGCCTGGGTGGAAGTACCCTTTCCCGGTTACGGCTGGATGGAATTCGATCCCACCAGCGATGAACTGGCCGCAGGAGAAGAATTCCGTTTCTCGTCAGGAGATCAGAGCCAGTTTGAAAGGCTCATGAAGGAGATTCTCGATAACCATTCGAAGCTCAGGGCAAAAGAGGGGACCGAAGAGGAAAGAGAATTCTCCGTCATGGATACTTTCCTTGCCGGGGCGCGCCGTGTTCTGCAGAGTTATTGGCCTTTTATCATCCTGGTAATCCTTCCCCTGCTTTTTCTCTGGATCCGCTGCGGAAAACTTCTCCGTTCCCGTACCCTGCGGAAGGATCGAAAAAAGGCCCTGCTCCTCTGGGCCCATGTACGGCGGCGTTTGAGCCTTGCCGGTTTGAGGCGGCGCTCTCTCACCGGGGAGGCCGAATGGGCAAAATCCGTTGAAGGCAGCATAGGGGGAACCTATGCGCTCTACCAGGGAGCCGCTGCGGCCCGCTTTGCCCCCGAGTACGGGCCTGAGTCCCTCATGGCCATGCAGGATGCGTACCGGGTCTTTAGGGCTGCATACCGTGACGCAATACCCCTCTGGCGGCGTATTCTGGCCTGGATTCTGCCGCCGCTCGCTCTGTTTTCCGGTATCCCTAAGGGGAGTATAGGCAAAAACACAGTTGTTTTAATCTTTTTTAGCCTTTTGCTCTTCAGTCTGGGGGGCGGCGGCAGAGCCCAGGATGCCTTTCCCCTTCCGGATGAGCTTTTCCGGAGGGCTGCCGAGGCCGAAGAAGGCGAATTGTGGGAGAGAGCCATAGAACTCTACAGCCGGGGCAAGGAACTTTACCCCATCGAGCCCCGTTTTCCCTGGGCGCTGGGGAATCTCTACTTTGGGCGCGGCCTCTATACGCTTGCATGGGAGGAGTACCGGATTACCGAAAACCTTATACCCGATAACCCGGATATACTTTTCAGACTTTCCCGGACAGCCGCATACCTCAACGAAGATCTTGTTTCCGTGGATTATCTGGAACGGGTTCTGGCGATCAACCCCGACGATCGGGAGGCGATCCGCAATCTAGGCTGGATGTACTACAAGGTTCACCGCCTGGCAGAGGGTCAGCAGCTCATGCTCCGGGCCATGGAACGCTTTGGGCCGGATTCGGATTTTGCCATGACTTTGGGGACGCTTTATGCGGATAACTTCAACTATGACGAAGGGAAGAAATGGTACCTTGAGGCAATAATCGGGGGCGAGAGGGCGGGAGACCGGGTTTTTACATCTGTGGCCCACTATAATCTTTCGATCCTGGAAACCCGTTTCTACCGCTTTGGTTCGGCCTTTGACAGAACCAACGCCGCACTGGCAAGCGAGGACAGGGCTTCCGGGCATCTTGCCAGGGGAGAGTCCTACCTTCGCCAGATGGATTTTAACAAGGCCCTGGAGGACTATGAGGCGGCCTACGATAGTGATACCTCCCCTCTCTCCAAGGTTAACCTGGCCCAGGTCTATCAGATTTCCGGACGCCTGGAGATGGCCCGGCTCTATGCCGAAGACTGCCTTAAAGGGAGCGACCTTTCCTGGATGCTCAACTACGGCATAGATCCGGTACGCTACCGCCGGGATCTCCATGAGATCCTCTATAAAACGTATAGAGGGCTTGAAAAGTCGGAGGCATTCAAACCCTCAGGAAGCCTGTCTGAGGCTGCCGGAAACCTCATCCGGCGCATTCATTACCGCTTCAAGTATGAGGTTCACCGGAGGCTTTACAAAAAATACTGTCTTCTGGGCGCCGACGCATACCGGGGAGAATCTTTTGCCGGCGGAGAACAGCATCCGGATGCGCTGATCCAGTATTACAATGCCTTTGAAGATTATCCGAAACGCGCCCTCAATTACCTCCGCCGGGCCAGGGACTTTGAAACGAACATTATCCCCGCTGCGCTGCCCTCATATAAATATGAGGAAGGCAAGCTCTTTAAAAACCCCGCGCAAACAGCAGCCGCACTGGAAGGTTTCGATCCCGTCTGGGAACAGGATATGATTGCGGATGCCTATACGGATCTTGCAAAATTTTCCCGCGGCTCCCAAAGGCGCCAGGCCGCCGAAGAACTCTATGCCATCAACCGGGGAGGGCTCAGACAGGAAGGGCTGCGGCTTCCCGCGGAGATCAGTGTTCAGGCCGGAGAGCGGGCCTTGACAAATCATCTCATAAGGCTTGTAAAGAGATCGGGTGTCGAAATTGTTGACGGCGCCCGTTACAGCATCAGTCTTGAGCTGTCCCTTTCACCGGGAGACTACGATTACAGTATCCACTGCGAATTACGGGACAGAAACAGAAATGTAACGGTTCTCCGCCGCAGTTTCCCCCTCCCGTCTCTTTCAAAAAAGGATCTTGCAGCGTGCATTCGTGCTGTCGGTGATACTATTTTTACGGAGGAGTAAAATGAGTGAACAGAAACTTGTTTCTGCCCTTACTTTCGCTCTCATTGTTGTTTTTTGCGTTTCCGCCCTGATCTATGCCTGGTTCAGCATCTTCCGCAAAGCGCGGAACAAGGTAGCGGGCCTCCATGCCCGGAACCGGAAAAGCATCCTTTTTGACGGCGGATTTGCCCTCAGCACGGCGCTTTTGGGCTTCTCTTTTATGAGCCACTATCCCTATAACCGCTATAACTTTCTCCACTGCATGATCTACATCTGGTGTGCGTACCTGGGTTTTGTACTGGCCCGTTATTGCG
Organism: Treponema sp.; assembly: GCA_031268245.1. Taxonomy (GTDB): domain Bacteria; phylum Spirochaetota; class Spirochaetia; order Treponematales; family Breznakiellaceae; genus JAIRNJ01. Next base: position 7,964 of record JAIRXN010000121.1, read on the forward strand.
GGACTAAAAGGCAGAATACTACCGGACTTAAACATGCAGGCGGACAGAAAACAAAGTTCCCTGCAGTATCCCTGTTTTTTGCCTGCTTCTACCTGTTTTTTATTCTTTTAAAGCTTTTCATGTTTACCGACCGGAATTTCTACCTCCGCCTGCCCCTCAATGTCTGCAACATCGCCGTGGACATCATCGTGCTCAGGCTCTTCTTCAAGAATGACATGCTTGATAACTATGCCCTTACCCTGGGTTTTTTGGGCGCCGTGATGAACTTTGTTATGGGCGCCTGGCACAATGACAGTTACAATCCCTTTGTGCTTATTCCCGGAGAGCTGGGCTTCTACTATCCCCAGGTTATAGAGGCCACGCTGGCACATTCATTCCTGCTGAGTTTTTGTATCTATGCGTTTTTTACAGGAGGCATTGTCCCCAATCCAAAAGCCATGGCAAAGAATTTTATCTGGATAGTGCCGCTGTTTGCGGTATTTGTGTTTACAAACCAGATATATACGGGGGACTATTTTTTTACAGGAACACTGCGCGATACGCCGCCGCTTCTTCTGGCAATCTACAATGCAGCGCCCTTCGTTTTTGACGTAAAGATAGGCGGCCGCCTCTTTGAGATAAACATTCTTCACAATCTTATAGTGATTGCGTTAAGTTTTATGGTGATGCTTGTGGCGAACCTGCTGCTCCTGAAGATTTACAGGATGATCCATGGTTCGGACAGATTGCGGGCAGACACTATTTAATTTTTTCGAGTATTTCCGAAATAACCCTGTCGGCATCCGCATAAGATACCTGGCAGGTTCCTACCTGATGGTGCCCCCCGCCGCCGTATTTAAGGAGAATGCTGCCTATATCCGCTGTTGCGGTTCTGTTGATGATACTATAACCCACGGTGATGGCGGCGTTGATCTTGTTCTTGCCGTCTACTATCCAGACGGATATGTTCTGCTCGGGGAACAGGGTGTAGAGAAGGAAGCGGTTTCCCGCATAGATCGGCTCTATATTCCGGAGATCTACCACCACCACATTGCCTTCAACCCTGGAATGTGCCTTTATCATTTCCCGGAAGAGGGAATCCTGTTCAAAGTAGACTTCCAGCCTTTCCTTTACATCGGGTGACTGGAGGATCTCGTCTATGGTCTGTTCGCTGCAGGCCTTGGCAAGCTTCTTCATTAAATCGTAGTTGCTGATTGTAAAATTTCTGAAACGGCCCAGACCTGTACGGGGATCCATGATAAA
>JAIRXN010000147.1 GCA_031268245.1 Treponema sp.
CCCCCCGCTGGCATATTGCCGGACAGATTCAGGTATCCCTGAACATCAGCGCCGCCATGTTTGAGGCGATGAAGACGCTCAGGCTGAACTATCAGGGGGGGCTCATCGGCTACGACAAGGCGAAGATCCAGCTTGAACGGGATCTGCGCAAGAGTTACTACCAGATGCTCCTTGTACAGGAACAGGTAGAACTTCTGTCGGAAAGTTTTGCCGCAGCGGAACGGCAGGTCGCCGTTGCCGAAGCAAACTACCGGGCAGGGCTTGCGCCGGAACTTACCCTGCTGCAGGCCCAGGTCAGCCGGGAGAACATGAAGCCCCAGATGGATCAGGCGGAAAACGGCCTCAAGATGCTCCACGCCCAGTTTGCCATGAACCTGGGGCTTCCCTACGATACGCGGTTTGAACTTGTTTCCGCACAGGAGGAGACAAACTACATTCCGCTGGATGTAGCGGAACTTGTCTGCAAGGCTTCTACCGGCAAGCCGGACATCAAAGAACTGCGGCACAGCATTCTGACACTCAAGAGCAGCCGCAAGGCCCAGCTTTTGGCCCTCACCCCCGCTCTCTCTTTGAACTGGAACGGGACTTCCGCGTTTATCAAAGATCCCTGGAAGGACAGTTGGTTTGACAGTTCCGATAACTGGCAGAAGGGCGGTTCCTTTACCATTGCCCTGGGCTGGAAACTCGACAGCCTTATCCCCTGGAGCACCAACTTCCAGGCTATCAAGGATATAGATGACAGCATCACTACCGTGAATCTGGGACTGGATCAGGCAATTCAGGGTACGGAAATTGAAGTTTACAATACGGTACTGCAGCTTGAAAAAACCAGAATCACTGCGGAGACTCAACAGAAGGCAATAGACCTTGCGGAAAAGTCTTTCCAGCTTACCGAGGAGGCTTACCGGGCAGGGTTGCAGGAACTTCTGCAGGTGCAGACCGCCGAACTTTCCCTGCGTCAGGCACGGGTACAGATGCTGGAACAGGAATTTAACTATCGCAGCGGTCTTATCGATCTTGAATATTCTATCGGGGTACCCTTCGGTACACTCAGCTCTCAAGGAGGCACAAAATGAAGGGAGTCAAACTATATGCCCTCATATTCACCGGTGTCCTTCTCCTGACCTTTTCAGGATGCGAAAGGATTAAAGAAGTTTACAGTAAACTGGGGAAAGGGCCCGAGGACGGCTCTTCGGCCCCTGCCGAGGCGCCGGTCTTTGCGGTGAACACCACTACTGCCGCCCAGGGCCAGATTCGGGACTACATTGCCCTTTCCGGGGATATTGTGTCCGGTTCCACGGTGGATGCCTATTCGGATGCGGCAGGAAAGGTAACGCGGCTTTTTGTTTCCGTCGGTTCACGGTTACGTAAGGGCGATCCCATCGCCGAAGTGGATCCCAGCCGGCCGGGCATGAACTATGTGCCGGGTATCGCTGCGGCTCCTGTGGGGGGTACGGTAGTATCCCTTCCCGCCCAGGTCGGCATGACCATAAGCCAGGCGGTGCCCCTTGCCAGGATTGCTGCGGGCAGCGCTTTGGAGATAAAACTTTATGTGGCGGAACGGTTCATCTCCAAGATCAGTATGGGGCTTCCCTGCGAGATAAGCCTCGACGCATGGCCGGGAGAAGTATTCCGCGGAACGATCAGCGAGGTGAGCCCTGTGGTGGATCCTGCTTCCCGGACAATGGAAGTGCGGGTGAATGTTGATAACCCCGGTTCGCGGCTCAAGGCGGGAATGTTTGCCAAGGTGAGGATCATCACGGAGCGGAAGAACAACATCGTCAAGATTCCTGCAGGCACCCTGATCGAGCGTCTCGGGGAAGAGTATGTTTTTACCGTTGAGGCGGATCCTGAAAACGCAGGCGGCCTCGTTGCGCGGAAATCGATAATACAGCCGGGTATTGTCATTGACGGAGTCATGGAAGTACAGGACGGGCTCAATGCGGATACGGAAATCGTTGTCCGGGGCCAGACACTGCTCACCGACGGCGCCAGGATCAATGTAATAGAAAAAGCGCCGCCTCTGGCCGCAAACTGAGGAGAATTATATGAGTTTTGCAAAAATGGCGGTTGGAAGACCAACCACAATCTTTATCATATTCCTGCTTCTTATTGGATTGGGAATTTTTGCTTTTGTCAAACTTCCCATAGATCTCTTTCCCGAGATCAATCCTCCCTACCTCGTGGTGTACACCAGTTATACGGGGGCAGGGCCTGAGGAAGTAGAACGATCCGTGACACGGACTCTGGAGGCGGCGCTTTCTTCCGTTTCCGGCCTTGAAAAAGTAAGCAGCACGAGTTCCAAGGGTACCAGCATGGTAATCATGGAATTTACCTACGGGACGGATCTGGCTGACGCCTCCAACTCCGTGCGGGATGCACTGGAGCGGGTTCGCAACTACATGCCTGCCGGTTCCGATTCGCCGCTTATCTTCAAATTCGATCCTTCCATGATACCCATCATGGGCCTCATGGTTACGGGAAACCGGAGCCCTGAAGAACTGCGGGAGATTGCGGAGGATACCATCATTCCCCGCATCGAACAGACTCCCGGAGTAGCTACGGCAAGCGTCAATGGCGGACGGGAGAAGATTATCCGGGTGGAGGTACCCCAAAACCGTCTTGAGGCATACGGCCTTACGGTAACTCAGATCCAGCAGATGCTGGCCGCCCAGAACATGCAGGTGGCTGCGGGTACCATCACCGAAGGCGGGCTTTCCTATATTCTTACTACAATGGGCGAATACACAAGCCTCGACCAGATACGCAATACGGTCATTTCCTACAAGGGGGGAGGCTATGTGGACGGTCAGGTGGAAAACCCCCGGAGCGTATATCTCCGGGACATTGCCGATGTTTTTGAAGGTTTCAAGGATGAAACCAGCACGGTGTATGTAAACGGCCAGCCCGCGGTAATGATGATGGTGCAGAAACAGAGCGGCAAGAACTCTGTCCAGACCGCAAGGGATCTCCGCAGCCGCCTTACGATGATCGCCAGGGAGATTCCCCAGGACATCAAGATTACCGAAATTTTCAATACCACCGATCAGATTGAAAATTCGCTTAATCAGGTCAGCAGTACCGCCATTTCCGGCGCCCTCCTGGCGATTCTCATTCTCTTTGTCTTCCTCCGTTCAATTAAACCGACCCTGATCATCGGCATCAGTATTCCTGTTTCCCTGATTGTCACGCTGATGCTGATGTACTTTGCGGGCCTTACCCTTAATCTTATGACCATGGCAGGGCTGGTGCTGGGTATAGGGATGCTGGTTGATAACTCCATTGTAATTCTGGAGAATATCTACCATTACCGGGAGAAAGGGGCAAAGCTGAACTCCGCGGCGGTGCTGGGTACATCCGAGATGATGGTGGCAATTGCCGGCAGTACTCTTACTACGATCTGTGTATTTGCCCCTCTTGTGGCTTTCCAGGGACTTCTTGAGATGGCGGGTGAACTTTTTGCCGGCTTGGCTTTTACCGTAGTCATCTCTCTGGCGATAAGCCTTCTTGTGGCCGTTGTTCTTGTTCCGGTGTTATCCAGCCACTATTTTCCGCTGGTTACCCGCAAGCAGAAGCCCCTCACGGGTGTTTTGGGCAAAATAGACGGAGCCTTTGCGAGAGCCTTAACGTCTCTGGATAACAGTTACCGCTGGGCGGTAAAGAAAGTTCTCAGGCACAAGATTGTTGTCATCGGTTTTCTGTTAGTACTCTTTATTGGCTCGGTGATCATGATCCCGGTGATCGGCTGGGTCTTTATGCCTTCCCAGGAGGCGGATAATGTCGAAATCAATGTAAGCCTTCCCATGGGAACTCCCCTTCCGGAAACGGAGGCCGCTCTCCGTCAACTGGAAGCCATTGTGACAAGAGAGATTGATCCTGCCGCGTATGAAAGGATGGTTCTCAATGCCGGCGGCGGCAACATGTTCTCGGGCGGGAACACTAATTCCGGTTCATTACGGATCAATCTGGTGAAGTTTGACAAAAGGACTCTGACGGCGGACAACATCAAGGATATTATCCGTACCCATTTCCATGAATTCCCCGGAGTGGCTATCTCCTTTAGCGGCGGAGGCATGAGTATGGGCATGGGCAACCCCATCGACATCATAATCCGTACCGACGATCTTGTAAAAGGCAAGGCCATTGCGGAACAGATCGCAGAAGTAGTGCGAAGAGATATACCGGAGGCAAAGGAGCCTACGGTGGATCTTAAAGACGGACTTCCCCAGATCGAGATTGAGCTTGACCGGGACAGAATGTATGCGCTGGGACTCAACGCATATACTGTGGGAAACGAAATAAAGGCGGCGGTGGACGGAATCACCGCAACCCGCTACAAGACCGGAGGCCATGACTACGACGTGATACTTATTCTGGCGGAAGCCGACCGGAGTACGCGGCCTGCCCTGGATCATATCTTTGTAAACAGCCAGATAGCCGGCCGGGTTCCCCTTTCCAGTTTTGCATCCTACAAGGAAGGTACAGGCCCGCTTACGATCAACCGGGAAAACCAGAGCCGGATTATTCACGTAAGCGCCCAGGTACAGCCGGGTACCAGGCTCAATACCCTGGAAGAAAAAGTCCGCACGGCAGTCCAGACCGCCATTCCTGCGGAAGATGATGTTGTTATTGAATATTCCGGAGATAATGCGGAGATGATGAAGATGATGGGTAACTTTGTACTCATCCTCATTGTGGCGGCCTTTCTGGTGTTCGGAGTCATGGCGAGCCTCTTTGAATCTTTCCGTGATCCCTTTATCATCATCTGTACCATCCCTTTGAGCGTAATCGGCATTGTCGGAATCTACCTTATTACCAATACGGTATTCAATGTGCTTACCGCCGTGGGGCTTCTCGTCCTGATGGGAGTCATCGTCAACAACGGTATTGTTTTGGTGGATTATACCAACCTGCTCCGCAAGCGGGGTTACGGCCTCGAAGAGGCCTGTATTGAAGCGGCAGGGAACAGACTCCGCCCGATACTGATGACCACCCTCACCACGATTTTGGGCCTTGTCCCCATGGCTTTCTTCCCCGGCGAAGGCTCTGAAATGGTAGGGCCCATCGGCAAGACCGTTCTTGGAGGACTCTCCATCGGTACGATTATGACACTGTTCCTGATGCCCACCCTCTATGCGGTGATAAACAAACATTCCGGTGAAAGACTTGCCAGGGCGGAGGCCCGGCGTGAGCGGATTGCCCTGGGACTCAAGGGCAGGCAGAAGGAAGAAAAAAAAGCTCTTGGTCAGGGCGCTGCAAAAATTGCGGAAACTCCGGTTTTATCCGGAGCATCCCGCCGGGTAAACGAAAGTGAGCAAAGCTTCCCTTCAGGGGAGCCCATCACCGGGGAGGCATTATGATCCGGGTAGAGATTATCGCAAATCATTCGGTTGAGGAAAACGTCCTCGAAGCCTTTCAGGATGAGGGAGTGGGAAAGTACTACACCCTCTACCCAAACGTTACAGGCATCGGTTCTTCGGGCCCCCGAATGGGGGACGCCATATGGCCCGAGGAAAACTTTGCACTGGTGATCTGGTGCGAGGCGGAAGAGGCTGCCGGAATCAGACGGGCAATGGCAAAGGTAAAAGAGCGCTTCCCCGACGAGGGGATCAGACTCTTCACTCTTGGCGAAGAGACCGCAGACAGCGTTCCGGTGAATACGGATTCATCTCCCCGGCCTCCTGCGCCCAATTACGCCGGAGAAAATATCTAGGGAAACGCTGATTTATGCAACCAAGCATAAATCAGCGCTACTTTAATGTGGCATTTGCGCAATGAAATGAGCAAATGTATAGGGTAACGCTGATTAGCGTCAAGTTAATCAGCGTTACCCTAGATTTTTGAGATAACAAACAACAGTCCCGGACAATTCCAGGGCTGTTCTTTTTTTGGCAATAATCCAATTATGTGGAGGTGAGGGGAATTGAACCCCTGACCTTGTGAATGCCATTCACACGCTCTAGCCAACTGAGCTACACCCCCGGAGAATGGTTAACTATAGCCAAAAGAAGGAAATAATGTCAAGTACTTTTCTCCATGAAGTTCTTTGAAGCAGAAAAACTCTCTCAGACTCGGCTGCCGGGGAAAACTATCCCTCCGGCAATTTTTGCAAGGGGAATTTTCCTGCAAAGCATGACCTCTAGACGGCACGTTATATGAGTACCCGAACAAGACGTATTCCGGCTTGACGGCGGGGAATTATATCCGGAAGATGAGCTTGCTTCGCATGAAAGGCACGAACTTGTGCTTTGATAGTATCGATTTTACCTCTATATTCAGCGTAGATTTCTCAATATCTGCGGGTCAAGTTTAGCACTAAAGACCGGGATGAAGCTATACATCCGGAATAATACCGGAACTTTATCATCAACATAATCCAACTGCCGTCTTTTTTCGGCGAGAAGGTTCTCAAGGACGGCAATTTCATTTTGAAGCCGGGCAATAGAGATC
>JAIRXN010000049.1 GCA_031268245.1 Treponema sp.
CTATGACCTCTACGCCGACCTTTCCCTGAGCAACTGGGAACCGATTGGCGATCTTGTTGCCGATGTGAGTGCACACTCGAGTTCCGTTTCCATGCAGGGCGCCAGCAAAGCCTTTACCGGTGTTTTCCGGGGGAACAACAAAACCATTAGCTTCCATGGTTTTGGAACCGGCGCCGCCGCCAAGCGGGGAGGCGGCATCTTTGCCTGTACCGACGGCGCAAGAATAGAGAACCTGACGGTACACTATTATGCCGGGGCTTTCGATATAACCGGCCTCGCGGTCCGGGTTTCAGGCGGCGTGGCCGGTTACGCCCGGAATTCGGAACTGGTGAACCTCCGGGTAAGCGGAACCATAGAGGTAAACCAGACAGGTTTTTTCGGTGGCATCGCCGGATACAACGGGAACGACCATACCGGAACCGGCACGGCTTTGATTGACAACTGTGTCTGCGACGCGGATATACAGATCATAAAGTCGGGCGCTGTTCTTTATGCCGGGAGCATCGCGGGGATGAACGACAGCGGCGTAGGAACCAGCACGATACGGAACAGCCACAGTACAGGCGATATGGACGCTTCCGGCAGCGGTTCAATTTACATGGGGGGGATAGTGGGGGACAACGGCAGATATGTCGTAAATAACGGAGCCCGGCGTATCGTCAACTGTTCTTCTTCGGGCGCGATAAGCATAAACACCAGCGGCGGAGAGGCCATTGCTGGAGGCATAGCGGGAAACAGCCGGAAAAATGGAGGTACGGGGATCAGCAGCATCGAAAATTGTTACTCCTCAGGCCCGGTAAGCGCCGCCAATACGGGTACTTCCAATGTTTTTGCCGGGGGTATAGTGGGGTATAATCAGAATTCGAGGGTTACCAACTGTTATGCCACCGGCAGCGTAAGCGGGAGCAGCGGATCCGGTGCCGCATATCTTCTCTCAGGCGGTATCGCGGGCCTGTCTACTTATGGTTCTCTTGTACAAAACTGTTACGCCGCAGGAGCGGTCAGCGTCTCCGGTTCCGCCACGACTTGCTATGCCGGTGGTATTACCGCGAGTGGTACTAATCCGGGAGACACCGTCAGTAATAACGCGGCAATCAACCAGATTGTTTCCAGCCCCGGCAGCCATCGTATTACAGCTTCACCAGTGCCTACTACCCTCACCAACAACATCGCCTGGGACGGCATGGTACTCAACGGGGGCAGCGTTACGGATGCAACGGCAAACGGCGCGGACGGCGCAAGTAAAACCAAGGCGGAACTGGAAACGTCCGGTACATGGACAAGCCTCTTTAGCGGCTTCGGCGCCAACTGGAAGTGGATAGCCGGTTACCTCTACCCGGTACTCTCGTGGCAGACATCGGCCCCGGCGGCATGGACGCCCCTGCCGTGAAAGTAACATACCCCATAGGCGTAAAGCTCGTAACAATCATCACCATCCTTATCCTCGTTTCCCTGGGGGCCATTACCGCGCTGGTATCGGTGCTGGTTTCAAGGGATCTGCGGATCACCGCGGAGGAGACCAATTTTACCGTAAACAGCCGTTCCGCTTCGGAGGCGGAAACCGCGCTGGGGCTTGTCAGGTCCAACGTCCTTACCCTGCTGGATATTTTACAGGCTGTGGAAACAGGCTCCGCCGCGGCACGGGAGACTCAAATCTTCTTCTTCGAGCGGAACCAAAACATAGCCTTTATCGGCGCGGCCGCCTCCGGCGGAAACGGCGGAACGGAATCCCTGTCCTTCCGGCTCCTGAACGACAGGTTTTTTTCGTCCAACGAACTGGAAATTTCCCTCGTGGAAACCTTTCTTTCGGCAAACGCCGCCGCGGCGGCCCGTTCCTGCCGGGGCGAAACCCTGCTCCTTGACGCCTCTCCGGTCTTCGGCGTGCCCCTGCTGGCCCTGCTCTACCCCTGGCAGGGCAGCGGCGCGGAGGAAGCGGCCGTCGTCCTCTTTTCCCCGGAGTCCCTGGCCGATACCTTCGGAACCGGGGCAAACGAATCCTTTATGGTAAACGGCGATGGGGATCCCCTGATCCGGCCGGGGGGCGGCCCGCTGCGGGCCGGGGCGAACCTGGGGGACGAGCCCTTTGTGGCGGCCATGATCAAAAGCCCGGAGCGGAGTTTCCAGACCCTGTACACAGACGGGGAAGGGAGACGCTGGTTTGCCGCCTTTACCAAACTTTCCCTTGCCGGGGCGGCGGTCATTACGCGGGTGGAGTACGAGGTGGTTTTTGAGGGGATCGCCGCCACTACCCGGCGGAACGTCTTTCTTACCGGCGCGGTACTCTGCGCGGCCGTCCTCTTTATCTGGTTTTTCAGCAAAACCATCAGCCGGCCCCTCAGCGTCCTCTCCGGCGCGGCGGAACGCATCGAGACGGGGGAATTTGACCTGGACCTGCGGACAAAGAGCCGGGATGAAATCGGCTTTCTTACCGAAAGTTTTGTCAGGATGGGCCGGGGGCTCCGCCAGTTCGGGCGCTTCACCAACATGGAAGTCGCCCGGATGGCCATGAAGGGAGAACTTGCCCTGGGCGGCGAAGATAAAAACGTCACGATCTTTTTTTCCGACATCAGATCCTTTACGGCGATTTCGGAAAAGCTGGAGCCCCAGGAAGTGGTGGAATTCCTTAACGATTACATGACCCGGATGGTGGACTGCGTCAACAAAACCGGCGGAGCGGTGGATAAATTCATCGGAGATGCGGTAATGGCCGACTGGGGAGCGGTCCGATCGGCGGGCAGCCCCGGGGAAGACGCCCTGAACTGCGTCCGTTCCGCCCTTTTAATGCGGGCCGCCCTGCTGGATTTCAACAAGGGCCGGGGAGGAATCAAAAAACCCGTTATCAGAATAGGCTGCGGAATCAACAGCGGCTCCGTGGTGGCCGGGCAAATCGGCTCCACCCAAAAAATGGAATACACCGTCATCGGCGACGCGGTAAACCTCGCCTCCCGTACCGAGTCGATGAACAAAGACCTGCATACGGACATTCTTATCACCGAGTATACTTGGAATCTGATACGGGACTCTCTGATTGTAAAGAAAATGGGGGCCGCCACGGTAAAGGGAAAGGAAGAACGGGTTGGCATCTTCGCGGTGATAAACATGAAGGCGGAAGCCGCCGTGATCAAGGACGGCGGAGCGGTGTATCCCATTCCCGGCGCCGGAGCGGAAGGCCCCCGCACCCTGGAGGAAGTACAAGAACTCTTGGGGATACAACACACGGAAACCGGAACGGTAAACCTGGATGCCAAAGAAGTCAAAGCAAAAATCGAATAAAAAATCGAATGCCTGGAAAAACCCAAAAAACAGAATCGGGGGATTTGATATTCTCGTGGCCTTTTTGTGCCTTGCCGGAGCGGCGCTTTTCCTCCATGCCTTTCGCCAGGATTTGAACAGAACCCTCTCCCGCTTCAACGAAACCCCGGTGGGATTCGTTACCTTCAAACACAGAACGGCGGAACGGCGCTTTACCGACCGGCTCATCTGGAACCGGCTCCGGCGGGAAAGCCCCGTGTATAACGGCGATTATATCCGCACCGCGGAACTTTCGGAGGCTGTCATAACCATAGGCGGCGCTGACCCGCTGGGCGGGCAAGGCGGCCGGCTTGCAGGCGCCGGAACCATGCTGAGCCTTTCGGAAAATTCCCTGATCCGCATCCTTGTGTCTTCCCCCAGGGACGGAGGCGCTCCATCGGTGGAATTATCAGGAGGCGCGGTAAGCGTCAGCGTCCGGGGTGAAAGCCTTACCCTGAGTTCCGGGAAAAGCGTCATCGTGGTGAAAGAGGGCGGCGTGGTAAGCGCCGGCGCCGGAGGAGGCGGGCTTGTCCTCATCGTAAATGAAGGAAACGCGGTCCTCTCCGATGGGGAAGGAAGCCGCCGGGCGGACGCGGGAGAGATCCTCTTTTCAGGCGGCGAAACCGCAAATGGCGCAAGCACGGACGGCGGGGGCCGTGGCGAAGCTCGCGTCCGCCGGGTAACGGCGCTGCTCCCCCGGCCCAACGCCCGTTTTTTACGGGGAACTCCGGTGCGTTTCCTGTGGAACCCGGTTAACTATGGGCCGGAGGACACGACGCTCCTTGAGATAGCCGGAGACCGGGACTTTACCCGTATCTTCTACAGCCTGGACACCGCGGAAACGGAGGCTCCGGCGGAAATTCCCCCCGGCTCCTGGTGGTGGCGCCTGATACCGGCGGGGGACGCCGGAAGCGCCGAAACGGGAAAATTCACCGTCCTTGACGCGCCGCCGCCCGGAATGATAACGCCCCAGGAAGGAGAAGTTTTCCCTTACCGGGCCGAAGAGACTGCCCTGCGTTTCCGGTGGACGGAACAGGAAGCGGCCGTTTATTATCTGCTTGAGGCGGCGGATAACCCGGCGTTGAACAACCCTGCGCTGAAGGTTAGAACAGAAAATTCCTGGACGGTGCTTTCCGGCCTGGGGCCGGGACGCTGGTACTGGCGGCTTACCCCGGTTTTTCCCCCGGACTACGCCGGATCGCCTCTCCCGGCATCGGGTTCCTTTGCCGTTGAACGGATGGCCGCGGCGGACACAAGCGCCCGGCACGGCGAAGACGCCGTTCCCCCGGCCGCGGCAAACACGGCAAACGCCGCCGCCGTAAATGCCGCCGGTACAAACGCCGGGGAACGGCGGACTATCTTTCCCCCGGATAACTATACCGCAGCGGAATCGCTGCTGCCGGACATCCGCTTCACCTGGAAAACAGGCGCCCCCGGCCCTGTCCGTTTTCAGGTTTCCCCGGATCCCGATTTTTCGCGGCTCACGGTGAATACCGCTGCCGGAACCGAGGCATTCCAGGGCCTGACCCTGCCGCCGGGGGATTATTACTGGCGTATCGAAGCGGGGGATCTCCATACCCCGGCGAGCCGCTTTTCCGTAGTTCCTTCCCTGCCGCCGCCTCCAGGCGAAACCCCCGGGATGGTGCTTGTCCGTCCCGGCGTCCCGCTGTCCTTTACCTGGCGGCCTGTAGAGGAGGCCGCCTATTACCGTCTTAAACTTTACGCGGGAACGGAGACATCGGAAAAGCCGGTTTATGAATCCGCTTATATACCGGGAACAGCCCTGAGCCTCCCGGCGGATGCTTTTGAGGAGGGAACCTATACCCAAACCCTCCAGGCGTTTAGCCCCGAAAGCGCCGCGAATTCCCGGCGGACGGGCCTTCTGGGTGTAAGCCGTTTTGTCCTGCGCCGGCTCAGGCCGGTGTCGCTGGATTACCCTGCGGCGGGCCGTAACTACGCAGGGCTTGACGCGTTCCGCCGGCCCGACACCGTCCGCTGGTCTTCGGCGGAAACCGTCACCGAAAGCCGCTTTGTCCTGTCCCGCAACGCTTCCCTGACGGATACGCTTATGACAGTGGACGATCCGCCGCTATCCATACGCCTTCCCCCTCTGCCCGCGGGGAACTATTACTGGATCATCCAGGCAAAAACTTCCGGCGGCTTTGACATCAGCGCCGCCGGTCCCGTCCGGTTCCGGGTGCTGCCCGTCCCGATCCTCCCCGCGCCGGGAAACCTGCGGCCCCCGGAAGGTTTTGCCCTTGGCCCCGCGGAGCTGCGGAATTCCCGGATCATCTCCTTTGGCTGGGACGCGGTACAGGGGGCCAACGCCTATATTTTTACCCTATACCTTGAGGCGGACGGGGAAAAGCGGCGGATCTTCGAAACGGATACCGTGGGGACTGAATACGTCCTGGAGGATCTGAGCCTCCTGTCCGCGGGGAAATTTGTCTGGCAGGTAAGCGCGGTGAACAGGGGGGATGACCTTGAACAGACCGGAAAGGCGGGGGAAAGCCACTTTACCGTGGAACTCCCCGCGATCCCCAGAGAACGGCCCCTGGAGACGGGAATTCTGTATGGGCGCTAAACTTACTATTCCCGCCCTTCTTGTAACCCTGATGCTGGCCTCCGGCCCTCCGGCATATACCCAGGAAGGAGCGGAAGGAGCCTACACTATCGAGCGGACCGAAAGCGGGTCGCGGTTTATCCAGCGTTTGACCTGGCCGTGGAATGAATATGTATACCGTTACGAGGCGGTGATTGAAAAATCGGACGGCATCGGAAATTATAAGGAAGTACTGCGGGAATCAACGGAAAACAATTATATTACGGTTTCCCTGGAGCCGGGGCAGTACCGGTATCAAATTTCTGTATACAACCTCCTGGACAAGTTTGAATACGCCATGGACAGGATAGATTTTACCGTTTACGAAGCTTTCGAACCGGAACTTTCAGGATTTTACCCCGCGATGTTTTTTCTTGATGAAGACACCCGGTGGGTCTTGACCGTAAGCGGACGAAATTTATTTGCCGAATCGGAATTGTATCTAAAAAACGGAGAACGGATCATCCTGCCCGAAAGGTATCTGCCCGAAGCCGTGGGCGAACGGGCCCGGCTTGTCTTTAATGAGCGGCTCTTAATCCCCGGCGTTTATTCGCTGCATATAAAAAATCCCGGAGGACTGGAAGCGGCCGCAACGGATTTTACCATCGCATACCGTAAGCCCTTTGATCTGAACCTTTCCCTGGGTTACGCTCCGCTCTTTCCGGCAATGGGGTTTCTTTTTGATCTTTTTGACGATACGGTATATCCCCTGGGGGCATACGGACAACTAAGCTTTGTCCCTTTCAAACGGTCCTGGGGTTTTTTGGGCATTGAGGCTGCGGCGGATTGGGTTTATCTGGAAAAATCCGGAGACGACTATAAGGCGAAGGCGCATCTGACGGATGCCCGGCTCAGCATGGTATATCAGAAATATCTGCCGAACCGGATCATGGCTTTTAATTTCCGCCTGGGAGGGGGCCTTAGCTCGGTGCTCGGCCTTTATTTTGAATATCCGGAGAGAACAACGGAATCGAAAAATTCACTGGTACCGTCTGCAAACGGGGGCCTTTCTTTTATGTGGTTTATCCGGAAACCTTTTTTTATGGAAATAGGAGCAAACTATATACAGGTCTTTTCGCCGGACAGACCTCTGCCGGGATTTATACGGCCCTTTGCCGGGGCGGGCCGGCAGTTTTAGGCGTCACAGAAAAAGGGTAATTTTTTGCCGCCTCAGAGAATCGCCTTCCGGCCCTCAACTTCCTGTTTCGGGCCTCCAGGTCGTCTCCGCACCGCCGCACACGTCCTGTGTGCTTCCCGGCGCTCCGTTTCGATTCTCTGAGGCTCCTGATAAGCAAAAACCCTCCTTTCGGAGGGCTTTTGCCGCCTCAGAGAATCGAACTCTAGACACAAGGATTTTCAGTCCTTTGCTCTACCAACTGAGCTAAGGCGGCCTACTAGGAATTTTATAACAAAAAACGAAAAAAATGTCAATAGAAACGCCGGCCGGGTTGTTGAACAAGTCCGTTTAGCCGGATTCTCCGCCGAAGAGGGTCATGGCCAGTTCGGCCTCGGAGACGCTGATGCCCAGTTTTGAGGCTATGATCTCGGCGGAGAAGCCTTGCCGGGCCAGTTCCGAAAAGCGCTCTTTCAATATACGGGGATCTTCCGGGGGGAAACCCTGCGGCGGCTTTTTCTGTACGGCTTCGCCCGTTTTCATTTGCCCGGACGGTTCACGGGTATTTTGCTGTCCGGCCGGAGGAATTTGATAGTCAGGGGGAGTATTTTCTTCAACTTTTTCATCCGGAATGGGGATAATTACCTGTTTTTTCCCCAATTCGGAGTACAGCTGCTCCCCCTCCTGCCGTTTTTCCAGTTCCCGGACGTATATTCCGGTACGTTTTTTTATGTCCTCAAGAACGGTCTTCATGGACTCAATCCGGCTTTCCACTATCCGGGAGTCTCTTTCGGTTACCGAATCGATTTCGGCAATGAGCCGGGCGGTTTCCTTACGGTAGCCGGAGAGAAGATCCTCTCCCCGTGAAATTTTATTTATACGGACATGAAAATAAACAAAGGTAAAGGCCCAGAGGATAAGGCTTGCGGCAGAAAAAATAATAAATAAATCCACGGCTACCCCGAAATATCTATACGGTGGCCAAGGGCAGGGTCCCAGTTGGCGGGCTTCTTTTTCTCTTTCTCTTCTCCGTCTTCCTCTCCATCCTGCTCCGCGCTGCTTCCCTCGCCCCCGGCGGAGCCCTGCCCTCTGCTTCTCCCTTCGTTATCTACTTTTTCCGCCCCCTCCCCCAACTCCGGGGCGGCGTTTACGGACTGTACATTCGCTTCATTTTTTTGCTGGATCTGAACTGCCTGAATGGCCTGCTGAACCGCCAGCCCTTCCTTCTGGGCGATCTGGGCTTTTCCAACTTTGTCCATCTGGGTAAAAAGAGTCTGCAGATCAATCGGCTGTATAGCCATCGGGAACCTTCTTTAAGTCTTCGTCGGTCTCTTCATACTTTGTTACCCTGATAAGCCCATTTTCCAGTATAAAGGAAACGGCCCGGTATTCGGTTCTCACATCGTCTTTGGCATCCCGGATGAGTATCTTTACTCCCGGATACACCTTGGACGAGGCGGAAACCCTGCCCCGGGTTTTGAGGCTGTTAAGGAATTCTTCGACCCTCCGAATTCCTTCCGCAGCTTTTTTTATGTCCCCCATGAGTATCTGCCGCCTGTCCATGAGTTCATTCAGATAGGCTTCCTTATCCTCAGGAAGACTTTTTCTCTGTTTTTTGATATTGATAAGCGTCTGGATATTCCGCTGAACGTCCTCCAATTCCTTCTCGGCCTTTTCCTTGTTTTGCCTATGCTCGTCCAGTTCCTGCTTGCTTTTGGGGTCGAAACCTACTTCGCAGATCGTTTCCGTCCCGCTGGTAGGGCTGCCCAGGATCTTGGCGTTGATCTCTTCGCTGGCCCTGAGTCTTCCTCCGACAATATGGGCTCGTTTGCCGTGACAGATGATACGCTTAAAAGCATCCACCTGAGAATTGATTATTCCGTCGGAGGCTACCACCATGTTCCCCGATTCGACTACTGCGTTTTCGATAAAGCGGGCCCAGATGGATTTTCCCGCACGGATAAGTCCGCCGCTCTTTGAGGTAATGCCCTGATGAACGATGATGTCCCCTTCGGCATCCATTTCCGCCTTCTCCACGGTACCGTTTACTTCGATATTTCCGGCAGCCTTTACCGAGAAGCCGTCTTCCACGTTGCCGTTGATCACGACTGTTCCCAGGAAGATGATGTTCCCCGTCTTGAGGTTCACATCCCCGTTTACCGTATATACAGGCTCTACATTGATCTTTCCGTTGACTACCACCACCTGACCGTTGATATCCGCAATGATAGTGGCGCCGTCATCCCCCTGGTGGACATTCTTTCCCAGCGGGAGGCTGCATTCCTTTCCGTTTTTTGCGGGGATAACTTTGCCGGTAACGGTTCTGCCCACCTGCCCTGTTTCCGCGGGAATCTTCTTTGCCAAAGGCTGATTTTCCACCACGTTCTGGATGATGTTGAGTTCCTTAAAGTCGATGCGTCCATTGCTTCCCTCGCGGAGCCGTACCTTGGTTTGATCCGTTTCAAAGTTGTACTGAATATACGCGTCCCGGCCGTCTACGGACCTGATCCCTTCGGCAACCAGCACGGGGATCTTGTATTCGGGTGAATCGGCAAAATCACGGAGAAAATCCTCTTTAACCCCGTACAGCACCCGGTTGTTACGGAGGTAGGAAAGATAGGTTTCGGCGGAAATATCGCAGCCGCCGGGGCCCGGAGGACTCACGACAATGAAGGCCTTCATCTCACCGTCGGCGATTTCCACACTCACCATGCTGTCGTTTACCGGCCTGTGTTCAAAATCTCCAACCCGGACATACACCCCTTCGGCAGCCTTTACCGCTTCTTTTACAAAGGCTTCTGCAATATCCTTTACCTGCCGGGCCCTGAGTGCGTCAAATGCCTGGGATTCTACAGCCTTTCTTCCCTTACCTCCCGGAGGAGACACCTTGAGGAAGGCGCCTTCCGGTGAAAGATAGACAAAGACCTGACCGTCATAATCTTCGTTGACGGCAATATCAAAGTCGAAGTCTCCGCTTTCCTCACCGTCTTCATTCTTTTCTTTCCTGGCGTAGACTCGCTGGTAGGCCTTAATTTTCCATTCTTTCTTTCCGGAGCCCAAAATGCCCTTGAAACCCTTCTCGCTGACTTCATATTCCAGACGGCTGATAGGGATATCCAGAAGAGCGGCGGCTTCGGAAACTGCCAGTTCCAGAGTTGCCCCGCCGGCCTCCACTGTAGTGATGGTTCTATCCTGTTCCAATTGATCTTTGACAATGTGTTGAAGCCGGACAAAATCAACCATGAATGAACTCTCCTACATGATACCTTTTCTTACATTGGTGAGTTTGGCCCGGAGATGGAGCATGGCCTTGGAATGAAGCTGGGATACACGGGATTCGGTAACTTTCATTACTTCCCCGATTTCTTTAAGGGTAAGATCTTCATACCAATAGAGGACGAGAATCTGTTTTTCTTTTTCAGGAAGCTCCCTGATGGCATCGATGATCACCCGGCGTATCTCTTCTTTTTCTACCATTACGTCGGGATGGAGGCTTATCGGCGATTCTATGGTGTCGCCTATCGAATTTTTTTCGTTTTCATCCACCCCCGACCACACCTCATTGAGGGAAACGATCGAAGTAGCGGATATTTTCATGACGGTTTTGGAATACTCTTCGTCATCAAGGCCCATAGAGGAGGCAATCTCCTGATCCGTGGCAGTTCTGCCCATCTGGGATTCCAGATTGGCTACGGTTTCTTCAAGTTCCTTGGCTTTCTTGCGTACCGAACGGGGTACCCAGTCTATCTGACGCAGTTCATCAAAGATGGCTCCCCGAATCCGGGTAACCGCATAGGTTTTGAATTTAACACCCCGCTCGGGATCGTATTTATCAATGGCGTCAAGAAGCCCGATGGAACCGAAACCCACAAGATCGTCAAATTCCACATTGTGCGGCATCCCTACGGCGACTTTACCGGCAACAAATTTGACCAGAGGAGAGTATTGAATGACAAAAGTCTCCCGTATCTTCTGATCCTTTGTCCGCCGGTATTCCACCCAGAGCCGCTCTTCGACTTTTTCATCCATGGGCTCTTTATTTGCCATTCCCATCCGTTAATCCTTGTTCAGTTTGGTTCTGATGGCCTGAGCCAGCTCCTTGGGGTTAAAGTCACCGCCCAGGTTCACGGATTTCCCTCCGGAACTCCGTTTCGGCGTCGAAATAGACGCCGGAGCGCCGTCAACAGCGCCTTCCGCCGCTTCCTTTCCATCGGATGAGAGGAAAGAACCGGCCATTGAATCAAGATCCGGCAATACATCCACAGCCTCCACTACCGGAACAAAATCATCCTGCGGAGAAAACGAAGACTCCCGTCTAGCGGCGGTAACCCGTGGTTCCGGAGCTTCAGCCTCATGAAAAACCGCCTCTTCTATAGTATAATCACCTTTAGCATTTTGATCTACACCTCTGACAAGATTGCCTATATCGCCCGGCTCGTCGCCTTCTCCCTTGTCCCGGTACATGTTAGGGACGGCTCCTTCATCATCCCCGACGGTCATGTTAACCCGGCTGCCCGGGGCCTGATTGTCTCCAATAGGTTCATCCCTATCAAAATCGTCTCCCTCGAGAATCTCGGGGACATAGTTTCCGACAAGGAATTGAATGGCGGCGCTCAGGACAAAGAAGACTATGGCAAAGATTAAGGCCCTGAAAAGCACAACAAAAAGGCCCGCTCCGGAAACCAGGCCCACGAGAAGGGAAAGAGTGAAGCCAATAATGGCGGCAATGGCGCAATTTCTTATGTTTACCATAAAAAGTCTCTGTTAAGCGCCGAATACCCGGCGCATCATGGCTCTAAAACCCCCGGCTTCCTTGAAGCCGGCATTATCCATCCGGGCAACAATATGCTGTACACACTGGGAAGCTTTGCAGCGGGGATCGGTAACCATAAAGGGTTTCTGCCTGAGTACTGCCTTGCTCACCTCAGGATCATCATAGATGAAGCCCAGATAATCCACTTTCAGGTTGAGGAACTGCCCTGCGGTCTTTACCATCCTGTCGGAAACCTTCATGGCGTCCCCTACCCCTTTTACCCGGTTTACTACCAGTTTAAGTCCCATATTAAGATTTTCATACTCGGTTGCAATGATCTTGATGATACCATAGGCGTCGGTAATGGCGGTTGGTTCCGGGGTGGTGATGATCACGGCATCGTCTGCGGCGGCAATAAAGTCCAGTACGTTACTTGAAACTCCCGCGCTGGTATCGATGATGATGATGTCCGCCGTACTGAGTGTGTCCAACTCGGTGATGAAATTCTGCCGTTCATCTTCCGAAAGGTTGGCAATCTGGGAAAAGCCCGAAGCGCCGGCTACGATGAAAATACCGTAGGGGGATTCCACCATGATCTCCCGCATGGTTTTCTGCTTGCGGATAACATGGTAGAGATTGTATTTGGGAGTCATGTCCAGCATGACATTTACATTGGCAAGTCCCAGATCCGCATCCATAACCACTACCTTTTTTCCCAGCCGGGCATAGGCCAGAGCCATGTTTACCGAAAGGTTAGTCTTCCCGACCCCGCCCTTACCTGAGGTAACGGTTATTATCCTGGCTTTTTTTGCCGGAACCGCAGAATTTTTCCGCATTTCCGGCTTTTCCCGGCCCGGGAGGCCGGCGTGCCCCTTTGCGGGTGAGCCTTTGCTTTGAGCCATCATCTCCCTCAGTTCTTCAGCCTGATCTTCCATCATTATCTCCATCGAATCATTTTGCTTTCATCACAGGGGAAACGTTTCTCAAGCTTTTCCCGGTTTACGGTAAAGTCGTCAAGGCAGGTGAGAAACCTGAGCGCATGGGCGATCTGTATATCCCGCGGAACTTTCTGCCCGTCTGTAATATAAGAGACACTCTTTCCTTTATCGGCAAGTACGCTTATCACATTACCCAGCCTGTATGTTTCATCCAGTTTTGTAATGACTACTGCCTGAAAATTGAAGGGCTCAAACTGCTGCAGGATAATCTCAATGTCGCTTGCCTTGGTAGTGGCCGCAATGACCAGATGCACTTCTGCATGAGGCCCCAGCGCAGAGAGAATCTGATGCATCTCCCCCAGTTTTTTTGAATCACGGGGACTCTTGCCGATGGTATCGATCAGGATCATATCGGCGCCGGCAGAACTAAGGACGACAACCTTGCGGAGATCCTCGTAGTTATCCACCATCTCTACGGAAATTCCCATATAGTTTCCAAAAGTTTCTATCTGGGCCTTGGCTCCAACCTTGAAAGCATCAATGGTAATGATTTTGATTGTCTGGGGTTTGCGGCCCGCCCGGTCGGTACCGTAGAAGGCCGCCAGTTTGGCAATGGTACTGGTCTTACCCACTCCCGTAGGGCCGACGAGTACCATGAGCCGGGGACGCCTGTGGAACTGGTTTTCCTCATGGATACCGATCCTCTCTCCGATCCATTCCAGCGCCCTGTCCTGAACTTCTTCGTAATCATTGAGGATATCCAGGGGCAGTTCCTTCCTGGCCCGTTCCAGAATTGCACTGGTAAAGGCAGGAGAAAAATCGTTGTCCCTAAGTACCCCGGCAAGACGCCGGAGCGAAGGGTGTTCATCGGCCTTCTGTGAGGCATTGGCGGTGTCGAGTATTTCCTTAATATTACGTACCTCGCTTAGAACCTGCAGAATAGCAGGATCCTTGCCGGCGGAAGCGAGAATCTTCCTCTTTTCTTCCTCGTCAGTCCCCCTTGCGGGCTGTCCGGTGCCGGTAACGGTACTGCTGTTGGCCGGGGCGCCGGGGGGCATAAGACCGCCTCCCGCGTCTGTGGAAAGAGCGCCGGCGTAGCCCTGGTAGGGGGCAGGACTTGAGCGGCTGCCTGCCATTGCGGAAAAGGGATTATTCCTGCCGTCGCTTAAAAGGCAATACTTTACTTCCAGCAGTTCTCTGGGGAACAGCCCCAGCAGCCCTCCCTCCGTAACAAAGCGCTGTTCCAGTACCTGTACCCTTTTATCTCCAAACCGGCGCCGGATCTTTTTGAAGCACTCATCCAGATCACGTCCCTGTTCCACGTAGGTAAGCATAAGTTTCCCCCCGCTATTCAATACGGATAGTACCTACGGATTCCACCGTAAAATCCGAAGCAATCTCATGAACCGAAAGAACAGCCAACTGAGGCAGTTCCCGTTCGCAGGAAGACCGTACCAGATGCCGTACCGATTCGGAGCAGAGCAGTACCGGAACCCAATGCTGCTGCTGTACTGCCGTTACCGACTTTGAGAGGGCCTTGATCCAGTCCCTGTGTGTAGCCGGATCCATGACGGCGATTGATTCTCCCGAACTGGTCTCAACCCTGCTTTTCAGAACCTCTTCTTCAAGACTCGTTTCGAGGGTAAGAACCCTGATCCGCCGGTTTTCATCGGCAAACTGGCTGCAGATCTGAGCGGCCAGAGCCTGACGGCATTTCTCCACAAGGAACCACACTTCCTTGGTAACGGGGGCAAAATCCGCCATGGCCTCCATGACCGAAACCAGATTCCGTATGGAAACCTGTTCCCGCAGGAGGCCCTGCAGCACCTTCTGTATCCGTCCCAGGGGAAGTCCTTCCTTCTGGTTAAGCTGGGTTGCAAGAACAGCTTCCACGACGGCAGGATAATTTTTCTTGAGTTCATCGAGAATCTGCTGGGTTTCCTGATAACCCAAAAGATCCGCCGCATGGTGGCGAATAATCGCCTGCAGATGTGTAGCGATAATGGTGGGCGGATCAACCACCGTATAGCCTGAACGTTCCGCTTCATCCCGCTGAGATTCCTTGACCCACACCGCCGGAAGACCGAATGCGGGATCTATGGTTTTTTCGCCTGAAATCTCCGCGCTTACCGTTCCCGGATTAATGCAGAGGAAAGAACCGATTCTTATCTTGCCCCGTCCCGCATCAACGCCTTTGATCTTGAAACAGTACTCCGAAGGCTCAAGCATAAGACTGTCAATGATCCTGATCTTGGGAATAACCAGCCCCAGTTCCAGCGCGGATTCTCTGCGAACGCGTTTGATCCGTTCAAGAAGTTCCACACTGTTATTCTTGTCAACAAGAGGCACAAGGCTGTAACCGATCTCCAGGGAAATATCGTCCAGAGGCAGTACCGGCGGCAGATCTCCTGTTTCCTCGGCGGATTTTTTGGCTTTTTCTCCGGCCTTTGCCATGGCGGCTCCTGCGCTGGCCTCCCGCCGTTTGGCAGTCCTCAGCCGTGCGGCAAGGAGGAACATAAGTGCGGCAAGAGGGATCAGTACATACCAGGGAAAACCGGGAAGGAGGGAAAACAAGAGGAGCACAAAAGCCCCCACCATGTAGATTCGCCATTCCTTTTTGAAGGTATCGGCAATGTCCTTGTCGAGAGCATTGTTGCTCATGGATCGGGCCATCATGATACCTGTTGCGGTAGAAATGAGGATTGCGGGAAGCTGGGTAAGAAGACCGTCGCCTATGGAGAAGGCAATATAGGTATTCACCGCCGCAGAAAGCGGTTCTCCGTGAACGGCAGAGCCGACGATGATACCTCCCAGGATATTGATCACCGTAATAAAGATCCCAACCTGGACATTGCCCTGAATAAATTTACTGGCGCCGTCCATGCGGCTGTAGAAATCCAGTTCCTGCCTGAGTTCATTTGACTGGGTTTTTGCCTCCTGTTCGGTAATGTAGCCCTGATTAAGCTGGCTTTCTATGTTCATCTGCTTGGGGTTCATGGAATCCAGGGCGAAGCGGGCAGCCACTTCGGAGATCCTGGTTGCGCCCTTGGTGATTACCAGTACCTGGACCGCTATGATAACGATAAAGATCACGAATCCTACAACCAAACCTTCCGTATTTCCCGAACCGACAACAAAGCTGGAAAAGGCCCGGATCATCCGGCCGTCAAAGCGCTCGCCCCGGACAAGGATAAGCCGTGTGGAAGAAATGTTAAGGGCCAGGCCGAAGACCGTCAGCAAAAGCAGCATGGTCGGAAAGACGGTAAAGTCGGAAGCCTTTTTGACATAGAGCACCGTAAGGAGGATAACCAGGGACAGCATCAGGTTCATTGCCATGAACATGTCCAGCAATACTGTCGGCATGGGGATTATCATCATCACTACCACTACCACCACAGACAGGGGCATGATAAATTGTTGCAGTCCTCCGGCCAAACCGGCCGGCGCAGAATTTTGTACAGGCACATCAGCCATTGTTCATCTCCTCTCTCTCTATTCCGGCATCATCCGCCCGGCGTCTCTTTTCGTTAATACCCTGAACCATGAGGTATACCTTTGCCACAAGGCTTATATACCTGTTCGGCACCGTATCTCCCACTTCGGCGCCTGCATAAAGCGCCCGCGCAAGGGGCGGCTCTTCCACAACCGGTATACCGTTATCACGGGCAATCCTGCGGATAAGAAGGGCCTGATCATCCTCCCCCTTGGCGCTGATCATGGGATAATCCATGCGCTCCGCATGGTACTCCAGAGCTACGGCAAAGTGGGTAGGATTGGTGATCACCACATCGGCATCGTGGACATTGCGGATCATCGTATTGGAAAGCATGGCCCGGTAACGGCGCATAATCTGCGCCTGCACCTCGGGATCGCCTTCGTAACTTTTCAATTCTTCCATAAAGGCCTGCCGGGACATTTTCAGGTTCTGACGGTAGCGGTAGCGCTGGAAAAGGTAATCCGGAATTGAGAGCAGCAGCAGCAGCAGTGCGCTGATGATCATCATCCTGGCCGCCAGGGAAGCTACCAGGCTGACGGCATTCCAGAGTTCCACAGTCTGCAGCCGTGCAAGTCTTTCCCAATTACTGTAGATGATAAAAAATGCCACACCGCCGATAATGCCCATCTTGAAAATATTCTTTACAAAGTTAAAAACAGCATCTATCGAAAAGAGGGTGCGTTTGAAATACTGCCCGAAACGGGGAAGAATCCTGGTAAAATCCGGCACCAGGGGTTTTGTGGTAAAGAGAAAGCCAACCTGAATAAGATTGGAAAGCAGGGCGGCCGCAATGGCTGCCGCAAGAATAGGCATGGTAAGACGCACAAAATAATGAAAAAATACCCCGATAATGACCGCATCTTCCGCCGGGTCAAGCTCCGTAGAACGGGAAAGGAAAAAACGCAGCATCTCTACACAGGTTTTGACCATGAACGGCGCCATAAAAAAAATCATTAAAGCGGGAAAAAGCAGTACCAGCGCGCCTATAAGTTCCTGGCTCTTGGCTACCCGGCCTTCTTCCCTGGCCTTTCGGATCGTGGTGTCGGTAGGCTCAAAAGTCCTCCCCTCATCCTCCGCGGCAAACCACTGAAGGTCGATCATGTATGCTGCGGAAGGCTGAAGTTTCCGGACAACTCTATCAGGTTTCTCTTCCGCAATCATAGGCCCGCCCCTTCGATCTGCAGACCTATCTGGGTATACAGGGTTTGAACGCCGCTGAATCCCGCTTCAATGACCCGGGAAAACGCTTCCACCATGAAGGGCATGGTCAAAAAAATCAGGAGAAAGGCAACGGTTATGGAAATAGGGAAACCTTCGGAGAGAATATTGATCTGGGGCGCCGCCTTTGATATTAATCCTGTCGCCAGCGAAGTAAGGAAAAGCGTTCCCA